>VGIQ01000033.1 GCA_016867835.1 Calditrichota bacterium
CCATTCACTGGTGTCGGAGAGGGACGACGGCGATGGCTTGGGCTTGCAAAGCGGCCTCCCTTGCGCGGCCGGATGTTGGGTCGCCGGAGGTTATTCTACCTGCAACCGCCTGTTCGACCTTGCCGGCCGGTGTTCTATTAGCCGGCGGTCGGATCCGCTTCGCCGATGTCAATCTTAACGACGCGTTACCTGACTGGACAACGATCGAGCACGCCCTCACTCCGAACACCGTGGCTGTGCTCTTCATCCACATGTTTGGGAACACTGCAGCACTCGATGACCTGCAGCGCAAACTGACAAGTCGGGGTTTGGTGCTGATAGAAGACGTCGCTCAAGCCTTCGGCGGGCATCTGCCGAACGGCGATCCGGTTGGGTCGGCGGGCGATCTGGTCATCCATGGCTTCACGGACAATAAAATCCTCGAGTCGGGTGGCGGCGCACTCGTTGTTAGAAGAAGCGACCTGTTAGAGCCGGTATTGGAAGCTAAAGAGATGCTTCCCAAACCGAAGCCAATGGCAAGAGAGGACTATCAACGTTTCGACCGGAGTTACCAATCGTTCTATTCAGGTCTGGTCGAACTGGTGCGAATGGCGCCGGGTGCCCGGCCGCACCGGTCTTATGAGGATATGATACCGCATTGGGGCGAATGGTTTCTGCAAGGCGAACCGCCGGGACTCCGGCTCGACTACGAAAGACGCAGACTGGATTCAGAAATTGCGCACCGGCTGATGATGGCCGGAGTTTATGAAGATCGGGTAGGAACTTCTTTTGGGAGACCGCTTTCGCACCCTGGGATAAGCGGCAATTGCTGGCGGTGGAGTATGTTGCTGAATGAGGGGTTGTCGCAGGAATCGGTTATTGCGGCGCTGCGGCGGCGTGGCATTCCCTCGACCGACCTCTACTGGCCGCTCGATACGTTGCTCGGGGATGGTCCGGAGTGCAAGGTGGCGAGGGAATTGGGGAGGAGGGTTATCAACCTTCCGGTCGATCGCAGCGCAACCCCCGAGTTGGCGGTCGAAGTGGCGAAAGTTCTTGCCGCACAGGTTTGACATTGCCTCCTGTTACAATTTAGATGGGGGGAGGAAGGATGTCAGCGAGGGCGGAAGGAATGCCCCGGGACAGTCCTCAAGGCCTTTCCAATCTTACTATCGCATGGACATGACTACGAACTGCTTGTGCCGGAGGCCGGATTTGAACCGGCACGCCCTTGCGAGCGCCACCCCCTCAAGATGGTGTGTCTGCCAATTTCACCACTCCGGCGGGATGAATAAGATAGTCAACAGGCGGCCTCCAAGTCAAGGCAGTGTCAGCCCGACTCATTGCAGGACACGATTTTGAAGGCTCGTCAAAAAAGTTGGCGTTTTCCGGTTTCTCCCCTTGCGGAGACGGGGAGAGGGCATTATATTGAAGCGCTAATCCACATTGACAACCTATCGTGCTCATCCTTAAGGTTCTGCTGACCTCAGTTCACGTCCTGGTCAGCCTGGTGTTGATCGTATCGATTTTGCTGCAGGCTTCCAAAGGCGGCGGCCTTGCTTCGACCTTTGGCGGTCAGGCGGCGTCGGTCTTTGGTCCGCGCAGCGCAGCCAGCGCGCTATCCACCGTGACTCGATACCTGGCCGGGGTCTTTCTGGTCCTATCGTTTACCCTTTCGATGCTGGCTGCAGGCAGTTTCGGTCCCTCCAGCGTTACGCAAAGGGTGCTGGAGTCGTCGCCGGCTTCGCAATTGCCGTCGGTCGAAGACCTTGATTTGGGAGCGCCTTCCGCGCCTGCTCCTTCGGATGAGGCACCGGTCAACCCGCTGGAGGGATCGGAGGGGCGTTAGCGTCGTTTGCCGCAAGCCGGAGTGGTGGAATTGGCAGACGCGCTGGTTTCAGGGACCAGTATCCTTCGGGATGTGCGGGTTCGACTCCCGCCTCCGGCACGTTCGTGATTGATCCAAAGGGCTAAGAGTCCTTAGTTTAGTGTGACGCCGGTCACACCCGGAATGATCCGGGGGGAGCATCTTTCAAGTCGGATGGTTAAATCCAATCTGAGGCAGATATGAAGCGAGCAATCCTGATCCTCCTGCTTGTTGCCATGGTAGCAGCGGGTCCAACCTTTGCCGGCCAGTTCTATGGCGGTAAGGGACTGCTCCACACCAACAGCGCGTTGGTTCTACCGCCGGGGGCTCTCGACATGAGCCTTTATATGCGGGGTTTCCTGTGGATTAAAGCGAGCGACAATTACGTCACCAACGGCACCAGTGCTCTGGCTACGGCCTTCGGGTTCTCGCGGCATCTTGAACTTGGGTTTACTCAAGTTCTCTATCAGGATCTGAATGGCACCAAGCGACCGGCTGCAGACAAGAACAAGACGGTTGTCATTCCCGGTAACACTTTCGTTCGGTTCAAGTGGGGCGGCTACCCCATCGGAGGCAACCTCTATTGGGGGATCATGCCGGCTCTGCGTTACCGGGTGGCACTTTATCAGGATGTGCAGTTCGAGCCTTATGAAGGAATCGGGATTGAGGCCGAACTGAGCGGGCTCCTCTCATACTATATGAAGCCTCTCTACCCGGATGAGGCGCCCTCCTTTCATCTCAACCTCGGATATCTGAATCATAATGACGGCACCAACCCGGGAAACGCGTCACAAGGTGTCAACTACCTGGTCTCGGCGATCTTCCCGCGCCCCCGATTCGACTATGGAGTTGAACTCTACGGGTCAAACTTCCTGAAACGGCCGCCATTGACCACTCTCGGTCGCGAAGACTGGGCTTACATGACCCCCTTTGTGCGCTACAAACTCTTCAAGGGTATGCACTTCACGATGGGGCTTGATGTCCTGCTCATAGGAGGTGAGGAAACCTCTCGGCCGAGGGCTCACAATGATTTGAATTACGCAACCTGGCGTATCAGCGGCAAGATGAACTTCGTTCCTTCAACGTCCTTCTATGCCGCTCCGACCTTCGTCAAGGCTGACCAGCCCGGCGGAACCGGCAAGGAGCGTCGTTCCTATTCGTCGTCAACCGGGGGAGGGCCGACACCGACCTTCAGCCGGCAGGAACTTTTCCGATGGGGTATTGAAGAACGCGGCCTTGATGCGCAGTCGATCGACCTCGACCTTGAAAAGATCCGTCAGGAGCGCAAGCGCGCTGAGGAAGAACTTCAACAACTGAAGCAGAAACTGGAAGCGAAACAGCGCCGCGAAGGTCAACAGTAGCCTCGATTAGCGTCTGCAAACTTCGGAAGCCCGCCCCCGGCGGGCTTCCAAGTCTATAGGCTTCAATCCCAAAAGTTGAGGGGCATCATGGAACAAGAGGCGATCAAGACCCGACAAGATGAAATCTTGAAACTCGAACTCGAGTTGATGGAGAAGTGGCAACAGGTGCGGGCAATGAAGCGGGAACTTCCGCCCGAGCCGGTTGACGATGCGACATTGCGCGACCACGACGGGAATCCGGTTCGGCTCTCGGAACTATTCGGCGCATCGCAGGACCTGATCCTGATCCACAATATGGGACGCAGTTGTCGGTGGTGCACACTCTGGGCTGACGGGTTTACCGGCTTTCTGCCGCACCTTGAGAGCCGCGCGGCATTTGTGCTCGTTTCACCGGACGAGCCGGAGGTGCAGAGGGACTTTGCCCGCTCCCGAGGCTGGAAAATCCGTATGCTCTCGGCAGCCGGAACGTCGTTCATCCGCGACCTCGGTTTTGAGCCGGAACCGGGGCACTATCAGCCGGGCTTTTCGACCCTTCATAAGGAACCTGACGGCCGAATCGTCCGCATCTCATGGGACTACTTCGGACCCGGGGATCCCTACTGCTCAGTCTGGCACATATTCGATTTGCTGAAGGACGGGACTGGCGACTGGGAACCTCAGTATAAGTATCCGGTTAATTAGTAATCACTCGCTTCTTTGGAGGTGAGATTCACAGCACTTACGGAGGGCTTCCTGCCTTCCGTTGAGAAATAGAGGAGACAGTCATGCCTGTGCGCTATGGAAATGCCGTCTGGCGGGGAGACCTCAAATCTGGTAGCGGCGTCGTCAGTTTGCATCATGGCGCCTGGTCGGGCGCTTATTCATTTGCCTCGCGCTTTGAAGAAGGCGCCGGGACAAATCCCGAGGAGATGATCGCATCGGCTCACGCCGCCTGCTTCTCAATGGCGTTTGCCAATGCCCTCGCGCAGTCAGGATTCACGCCGAAGTCTGTCGAAACTACCGCGCAGGTGCACCTGACGATGGTCGATGGCAAGCCTACCCTCACACCGATAGACCTCATCTGCACCGCTGAAGTGCCCGGCATCGACGAAGCGAAGTTCCAGGAGTTCGCCAACGATGCCAAGGTTGGATGCCCTGTCTCGCGAGCCCTTGCATCCGCCGAAATCCGACTTGAAGCAACGCTGAAAAGCGCTTAGGGTTTGCCATCCGATAGAGGATTGGCACGGCGCTTGCCATTCTAACTACCGACACTTCGAATTTTGCGTGGACACTTGAACTGAGCGGAGTCGTCGGGATGGTCGGCAAACGTCAGGATCATTATTCCTCTGTAACTTGCGCGCGCGAGAGGCGCCTTCGGGTTGCTTTCCGGTCGCTCATACTTTCAATTCCCACCGTGCAGGAAAGCAGGGTTGGATGTGCATATTATGCACTCCAGCCTATTGCCTGCGCTACTCCTTTCAAATCACCCCCACAGCCCAAACTTCCGAGCCTGCGCTCAGACCTTACGGATTTTGCGAGCGAAGCAACTATGATGCGTCCTTCTGCACGTATGCGGTTGGACGACGGTTTCGCAAGTATGATAAACGCCAAGTCACCGAATGGAGGGCTCCGAAATGCAATGCTACTCTCATCTCTCGCGCCCGGCTAATCGGGCGCTCCAAGGACTGCTTCCCATCATCGCGATCATTCTGATTGCAGTCGGCTGCGACCGAAACCCGGTCGGCAGCAACGGGCTTCCTCCCGGTCAGATCGCATCCATCGAGCTCCGTGCTTCCAACACCCTTCTAAAGGGTTTTCGCGGCGACCTTCGGATCGAGCAACTCACGGCCATAGGCCGGGATGCCCAAGGCGTTGCCGTAACCGGACAGCGGATCGATTTCGCGATTCAAAGTCCCCAGCCCTGGAAGGGGACTATCTCGTCCGTCTCCGGGGACAGTCTGACCGACGACGAAGGGCGGGTGCGCAAGAGTTACTCGGTTCAGATCGACCGCTCCGCCTCGGTCGTTATTGAGGCTCGTGCCGGTAACACCACTTCCAAGATCGATCTGCAAGTTGTTGTGGTCGATGACCTGATCGGCCGCCTCACCTGCGAAGCCTCGCGCAATGTCCTGAGTGTTCCCCCCAACCAGACACGCCAGACGACCGTCGCTGCAACGCTGGTCGATCTGCAAGGCGCAGCACTGCCCGGGATGCAAGTGCGGTTCCGCACCGACCCGCCCGGACTCGGATTCGTCGATGCCGACACCGGCACGACCGACATCAGCGGCCGGGTGGTGCGAACTTTCAGCACTCTGCCAAACAAATTCGGTGCCTGTGCCGTGATCGCTTCGATAGGCGATAGCAGCGGCCGCGCCGAAATCACCGTTCGGCCCGCCGGGGTAAGCGCCTGGGTTTCGATCATGACCCCCGATCCGGTGGTTATGGCACCACGCGGTCGCAACGTCGAAGTGCTGCTCTATGTCTTTGTCGGCGATTCGAGCCGGCTGCCGGTCGGTCCGGCTATACTCGGTTTCGAGGTGCTGCCTGTCGAGTTAGGCGGTGTCACCTTTGGATTGCTGTCGCCGCGCGATACGACCGACCAGAACGGGCAGTGCGAGGCAACCTTTCAGACGCTTGGCAGCACCGGTCGGGTGAAGATTAAGGTCACAGTCCTTCCGGCGACGCTTTCCGGTCGAAGGCCGGACAATCCGGTGAAGGGTAGCGTCCGACCGGCCGGTGCCGAGGAGGGAGACCTGACAGCGGAATTGATCCTTGAAGTGCGCGACTTGCCTTCGAGCGTCGCAACGCTAACCCTGACCGCGAGTCCCGACTTTCTCAGTCTGCCCCCCGACTCGAATGGTCAGGCCACCGTCCGCGCCCAGGTACGCGATGCCCGAAACGTCGGCCTCGAAGGCGTCGTAGTGCGCTTCGAAACCGATCTTGGGGCGCTCTCGAACTTCACTGAAACCGATGCCGCCGGAATCGCCACGGCGATATTCCGGAGCAATTACCAAACTGGCGAAGCGCACGTTCGGGCTATCGTTCCGGGCACCAATCTCGAAGCGGTGGCACGGATCGTCATCCGGCCCTCCGCCAGTGAGACCGGCACACTGATCCTGAATACCGACCGCAACACGATCTACGCCGATAACGGGCTCACCTATGCGACGTTGACGGCGTTGCTTTCCGATGCAGGCGGGCAGGTGCTTGCTGGCAAGCCGCTGGTCTTCACCAAGACCCACGGCACGGTCAATTCGCCCGTCACGACCGACTCATTGGGGCTTGGAAGGGCGATTTTCCGGGATATCGGTTTGCCGTCGCTCGACGCGAGCGGCAATCTTGTTCCGGCCGTGATCACCGCACGTTATGATCCGCTCGGGCTTGAAGCACAGGTCGAGATCACCATCCTGCCGCGCAATCCAGTCTCGCGCATTACCTTGCAATCGGCTGCCGAACAACTCCCGGCGAGTGGACGCGATTCGACGGCAGTGCGGGCGACCTGCTTCCTCGAAAATGGCGATTTTGCTCCGCCGGGGACGCTGGTGAGGTTCGAGACCGACCGGGGCCGGTTCACGTCTGAGTCGGTGCCGGTGCTCGGCAATTACGGTGTGGCAGAGACGGTCTATATCACCGGCTCGACGGTCGGTCGAGCGACGCTTAGGGCTTTTGTTCAGAATGAAGGCGCTGCCGTCGAATCGAATCCGGTGAGCATCGATCTGATACCAGGCCCGCCGCGACGGGTGACCGTAACCGCCGATCCCGACCGGCTTATCACCAACAGCCCGAACAGCATCTCGGTGGTAACGGCACTGGTAACCGATTCGACCAACAACCCGGTGGGCGCCGGGACGCTGGTGCGCTTTGCAGCATCGCTTGGAAACATCACACCGGCCGCGGTTACCGGATCCGACGGTCGGGCTGAGTCGCGACTCTCGGCAGCGGTAACGGCGGGGCAGTCCGAAGTTACGGCTACCGTTTCTTCGCCCTCGGGCGATGTCGTGGGACGGACGACCGTTACCTTTGTCCCCGGCAGCCCGAACGCAATATCGCTCGTAGCGACTCCGCTGAACATCGCCGTGCGCGGGACGGGAGGGATCACCAACTCGACCCTGACCGCAACGGTGCGCGACGCCAACGGGAACCTGATCGAAGAGCCAACGACGGTTTACTTCGAACTGATCAACGAGCCTGCACCGCCGCGCGGGATGGATATAAACAACCGCGGACAACTCGACTCAGCAGAGACTTCTCACGGAGCCGCTTCAGTAACCCTCAACTCCGGCACCGAAGTCGGGGGCAAAGTAGTCCGGGCTTACACCTGGCGGGATGAGGCGCGCAACGACACAGTCCAGATAACGCTCTCGAATATCATGGTCGTCTCGGGGCCGCCGGCATCGCTCGACATCGACGTCGATGACGAAGGCACCAACGCCCTCGGCGGCGCCTGGAAGATCGAACTCTCGGCGCGGGTCTTCGACCTCTACCGCAATCCGGTAGCGGACGGCATTCCGGTCGTTTTCACCGTCGATCCTCAGATCGCTTCGGTAACCTCGGGCTATACCGGCAATCTCGGTTCCGCGGGGACATCCGAACCCGGACTGGCTTACGCCGACCTCTTCTACCAGAGCACCCAGACCTTCTCCGGCATTCGCATCACGGCTACCGTGGCGACGCCGGGAGGCCGGATCACCGGGCAAAAGGACCACACTCTGCCACTTCAGAGCGGTGTCCTTGAACTAAACATCGATCCGGGCAACTGGCGGTTCGATATGGGCGACCGGCAGGCGCTCTGTAACATTCGCTGCTGGGTCGTCCTCCGCGACGGGCACGGCGCGCCGATCAACAACGCACCAATCCTGTTCCTGACGGACAACGGCCGGTTCTGGTGGCTCAACAACCAGACCCGCAACTTTGTCCTCTTCTATCCCCAGACGGTGCGCAAGTTGACCGGCGTCGTCGATCAACTGCACAACGAATCACCGGGACAGGCGACGGTCTATCTCAGATCGACGCAATGGGAACTCTTCCTCGACGAGATCACGCCGGCGGAGGATGCCCAGATCACAGCCTCGGTAGAGGGGTATGACGATGTGGAGGCAAATCCGAAGTTCGTCATCTTCACGCGAAGGTGAGGTGAAGTGCGTTTGACACCTTGGAGGGCGGGGGTTCTGCCCGCCCTCCATGATTTTTGCCTGTGCCGCCCAATGGATAGAACTTTGCCCCAGGATGTGCTTGTTCACTGAACAGCCCTGTCCAATGGACATTAACATGCGATTGACGACCTCCCGCCTTGACTTGCCGCAGTGTTGAAGTTATACTCTATAATAAATCTGGTGGCTTGCCACCCGGTTTGCAATAGGCGGCGTAGCCAAGAGGCCAAGGCGGAGGTCTGCAAAACCTCTATTCAGCGGTTCGAGTCCGCTCGCCGCCTCACTTCCGAAGGCCGGGGTGGTGGAACTGGTAGACACAAGGGACTTAAAATCCCTCGGCATCCCGCCGTGCCGGTTCGATTCCGGTCCCCGGCACATTCTGTTGATGATGGATGATGGTGTATGAATGGCTTTATGAGTAGATAATAAAGGACTTATGCTTAAGAACAACCCTCCTGAATATACCTATAGGTAATCCAATGCCGAAATCTATTGACACCATTGCCGGTCTGCTTGGCGCCGAAGCCAAGAACCTGTTAAATCACACCTGTCGCGCGATTCCCCAAGACCGCCTGCACCTGCCCGGGCCCGACTTCGTCGATCGCGTTTTTCGCCTCAGCGACCGTTCGACGCCGGTCTTGCGAAGCCTTCAGGCAATCTTTGACCACGGCCGACTCGGCGGCACCGGATACCTCTCGATCCTGCCCGTCGATCAAGGTATCGAGCACTCGGCGGGCGCTTCCTTCGCCCCGAACCCGATCTACTTTGACCCTGAGAAGATCGTCGAACTGGCCGTCGAAGGCGGCTGCAACGCCGTCGCTTCGACCTTCGGCGGACTTGGAATGGTGGCGCGCAAGTGGGCGCCCAAAATTCCCTTCATCGTCAAGATCAACCATAACGAACTGCTTACCTACCCCAACAAGTTCGATCAGGTGCTGTTCGGATCGGTCGATCAGGCCTTCGAGATGGGCGCGGTCGCCGTTGGCGCGACGATCTACTTCGGGTCGGATGAGTCCACCCGGCAGTTGCAGGAGGTATCGGAGGCTTTCGAATATGCTCACGAATTGGGAATGGCTACGATCCTCTGGTGCTACACGCGCAACAACAAGTTCAAGCAGGGTAAGAAGGACTATCACACCGCGGCCGATCTCACCGGTCAGGCCAATCACCTCGGCGTGACGATCCAGGCGGACATCATCAAGCAGAAACTGCCCGACGCCGGGCGCGGCTACGAAGCGCTCAACATGGAAGGCGGCGCCTATGGCAAGTTTGACACGCGGATGTATGACGACCTGATGACCGACCACCCCATCGACCTGGTGCGGTATCAGGTGCTAAACAACTACTCCGGGCGGATCGGGCTGATCAACTCCGGCGGAGCCTCGGGCGCGAACGACCTCGCCGAAGCCGCCTGCACCGCGGTCATCAACAAGCGCGGCGGCGGGATGGGTCTCATCAGCGGACGCAAGGCGTTCCAGAAGCCGATGAAGGAGGGCGTGAAAATACTGAACATCATCCAGGACGTCTATCTGGCGAAAGAGGTTACCGTCGCGTAAGTTGGCAATATGGAATGCGGAATGCGGAATAAACACCTGTAAGACTCTACCCTCTACATTCTGAATTCTACATTCTACATTCTACATTCTACATTCTACATTCCTCATTCGGAGGATTCGCCTAATGGTATGGCAGCGGTCTTGAAAACCGCCGGGTGAAAGCCCGTGGGGGTTCGATTCCCTCATCCTCCGCGAGCAGGGATATCAAGGCGTCTTAAGCGGAGTGGCTGCGGGCAGATTGGAGATGACGCCCACTACCACTCAAATTCACTTCGCCATACTCGTTGTCTTGATCTCCCGATAATAGCAGTGTATATTGAACCTATCGAAGTCAAAGACTCGGCCAACCGACCTTCCCGATGAGTCCGATCACCCGCATCAAACAACTAATCCTCGACGATTAGATCATCTTCACCGAGAAGGCAGACATTGAGATGAGCCGCGAGCACCTGACTGAGCGAATGGTCAAGGAAGCAATCATCAACGCCCCGGCTATCAGCAAGACCATCCGCTCCCGTCATCCGGTTACCGGCGAACGGGAGTATCTTTACATCATCATCGGCCCAACTTACACAGGCCACATCCTCTACACTAAAGGCAAGGTTCAGATTGAGGATGATTATGAAGTCTTCTACGTCATCATCTCCTCAAAACACTATGTCGGATAGACACAAATCTCTTAGTCGCCTTAATGACAGTATCCACACCTGCCCGGATTGCGGCAATAGGGCAATGGTCCGCGTCAGGGGCGACTGTCTCTTGCAGGACGGCACGTTGGTCGCCGACCTCGAGCGCTGGCAATGCACCGAGTGCCGGGCTAACTTCTTCGACTCGAAGGCGATGGAGGCGATTAGGAGAGTTAGGAGGGCACACGCGTCAGTCGGAATGACAACGTGAGTCACGCGCCCCATCGACCTTGCGCCGGGACAACTTCCCGTCTATTGGGTTTCCAACGGTCAAAGCCTACAGTTGACAGATTGGAACAGAACCTTGAGCTTTCAGATCTGGGATTACGACGGTACCGGAAGCGATCAAATCGGAGTAGTGAGTTTCAGAATCAACAGCCTTATTTCCTCGCACGTTTTTGTTCGATGTTTTCGCTTCAAAGCGAGAATTGAGTATGAGACTCCGCATTAATTGGCTTTGAGATTCATCGCCGTAATACAAACTAAGGAAACACGAATGAAGGTAATCTCGGTTATCAATTACAAAGGCGGTGTTGGAAAGACGACCTTGAGTGCTAATCTTGGGGCCATCTTTGCAAAGCGCGGTAAGAACGTCCTCCTACTGGACGTTGACCCTCAAGCGAGCTTGACTTTCTCCTTCATCACTCCTGACGTCTGGCGTGATGATTATGCCGAAGATATGACAATCAAATCTTACTTTGACGACTTGGAGAACCCACCTGCCAAGTTATCAGAATTGATAATTAAACCTACCACGGTTAATTCGGCCATTGGAAGAGTGGGAAAGCTCTCCCTAATCTGCTCTCATCTTGGCCTCATTAATCTTGATTTGGAGCTTGCTGCCGAACTCGCTGGAGCTAACTTGAAGCAAAGCAAACGCAAGTTTATCAAAGTTCATAGTCATCTTCAGCGAGCTCTTACACAACCCGAATTCGCTGATTATGACATGGTTCTGATTGATTGTCCACCGAATTTCAATATTGTCACGAAGAATGCAATCTTAGCTTCGGATCACATTTTGATCCCTGCAATTCCTGACTATCTTTCGACGTTGGGAATTGATTACTTGCGATCAAGTGTTGACGGTCTGATCGAGGAATACAACGAATACGCCGCACTAGGAGATGATACCCCCCAAGTTTCTCCTTCAATTTTGGGTGTCGTTTTCACGATGATCCGCCGATATGGCGGCGATCCATCAAGTGCATTTCGCCCATATATCAATAGGACAATTGGCTTAGGAATCCCGACCTTCGATACAATGATAAAAAACAATGATGCTCTTTACAGTGGAAGGCCACAAACTGGTATTCCAGTCGTTTTATCTTCGCAATCTAATCCCACTTACAAAGAATGCGTGGATGAATTAGAGGAGCTCGCAACAGAGCTTGAAGGGAAGTTGCCTTGAGTGCTGAGAGAAAACATATTCGCGCGTTTCGCCTACTTACACGCAAGTTCAAGGAGTGCGTTGAGAGGATTGATGAGCGGACGCTTGAGGCAATTTCCGATGGAGAATGCACGGTTAATTTCAGCATACAACGAGTTAAGCCGGTAGCGGTTAAGCAAATAGCAGAGTTCGGCGAACTCGACAGCATCATTGCTGGTTTGAAAGCTACGGCTTCACGATCTGATTGCAGAGAGCTCCTCTTACACACGGAACCAACACGAGAAAAGCTTTATCAAATCGCTCGTCGTCTCGATCTTCCTTGCGACCGCCGAACGACAAAATCACAGTTAGCAGAAGCAATCGTTGAAGCTACAATCGGCTTTCGTTTGAATTCTGAGGCCATTTTACGTCCTCTCGGTCGCAATTAGGTAGCCTTCCGATGCCAATTGTTCAGTTGCTTCAGGCTATTTCTATTATACTTGCCTCTATCACTATTATTCTCGGCATCGAAGCTTGGAAACGTGAGTTCATTGGGAAGAGAAGAATTGAATTGGCAGAGGATGTTCTTGCTAAATTCTATGAGATTAGAGATTTCATAGCTTATATTCGCAATCCATTTTCATACTCTAATGAATTTCCTCCCCGCGAGATAGGCGAATTTGAATCATCAGCAGAGACAGCGGCATTGAATAAGGCCTATGTCCTTAAGGCGCGTATCTTAACAAGATAGGAATACTGAAGCAATGGCATATCCTTCGATATAGATTTATCGCTGGTTTTGGCGAATCCAGTGGCGTTGTCTTTGATGAAGTTGACGACATAATGCACGATTTGTTAATCGCGGCTGATTCGCTTGGTTGTGAGTTATGGAACAGTGACGCTCGAACGAGGCTGAATAAAGAGCTTCAAATGAAGTTCGATAAAGATAGGAGGTATCACGAGACATTGTTTTGGGATCACGGTACTGATGATGTGATCAAGCCTCGATTGGCAACAATTCTCACTACTCTTGAGAAGATAGTATCGCCCTGTTTCAACCAGACTACTATCGCCAGGCGCCTTTTGCAGCGAATCACTTTTAGGCGCTTCTCGTGAGCCTGCTTATGTTGCCAAACTCCTGTCACGCTCGTTTGCAAAAAACGACGATATGTGACACGAGCAGCAACTTCTGATTGTGATCAAGACCGGACCTCGGCCAAGAAGTCGTTAGCCGGGCCCCGGGTCGATTATACACTTTGATTCGAACGTCGGGGGAAACCGACTTGAGTCCCCCTCCTCGGCGCCTTCGGCTTTTCGTATTGGGGGGGCTTCTTCCAGACTTCTACTTCCCAACTCCACCGGGATTGCCTCGTAACTCCTTCCTTGCCCGTTGCGGGCAGACCGTCGCAGAAAGGACGATCTCCGAATGAATGCACCTCCGACACCGACACCGCTGGTCGATCCGGTATCGGCGCCATCGCCAGCCCCGCTGGCAACACTCGGCGTCAAGGTCTGGCTCTGGCTGTTGATTCTCCTGACGGTCGGGGTGGTAGTGTGGGGCGCGGTCGTACGCATCACCGGATCGGGGCTTTCGATTCCCGATTGGCCGACGATCGCTGGATCGCTGACGCCGCCCAAGTCGGACTACGGCTGGTCGCAGTTGCAGGAGACCTATCGCGCCGAAGCCGAGCGGCTCGGCAAGCCCGGCTTCCCGCCCGACATTACGCCCGAAGCCTTCCGGCGGATGTTCTGGATCGAATACTATCACCGTGCCCTCGCCGCGCTGGTGGGGCTGGCGCTGGTGATTGCAACTGTTACCGCGTTGCGCAACCGGACGCTCTGGCATCGGACCGGCGGCAGGTTCATCACCCTCTTTGCCCTCTTGATTGCTCAAGCCGGGCTGGGCGGGGTTGTCGTAAAGGGCGGTCTGCAGCCTTTGATGATCGCGGCGCATCTAATAACGGCATACATCTTCTTCGGTTTGGCGATCAATGCGTTGCAGGCGGTAGGACTTGCAGGCAAGGTCGTGCCGGGCGAGTCGAAGTCAGCCGGACGCAAGCCGCTCATCACGGTTTGGCTGCTGATGTTGATTACGTTGCTGCAGGTCTTTACCGGCGGCTTGACGGCCGGGCTCGGCGGCGCCCTCGTAGCCAACACCTGGCCCTTCATGTTCAACTTTCTCCTTCCCCCCGGGGAGTTGATCCTTGATGCGAAGTTCGGCGGGATCGGTGCGAATCTACTTCACAACGCCGTTTTCGCACAGTTTGTTCACCGCTGGCTGGCGTTTCTGCCATTGGTTCTTTATGTGGCTCTAAGGCTCACCTGCAGTTTTCTGCCGCTCACCAAGCCTACCCGCTGGTGGATGCGGCTCACCGGGCTGCTCCTGGTCGCGCAGATCGTCGTCGGCATTCTGAATCTGCTCAAGGCGGCGCCGCCGAACCTGACGGCGCTGCATTCGACCCTTGGCCTCTTGATCTTCGGCTTCATCAGCGCGGTGGCTTATGATCTTAGGCATAATGCCGGCCTGAAGCGCATCTTTAAGCCGCTTCCGCCTCCTCCGCCGACGATTCAGGATCAACTGAAGCAGCAACGGGCGGCAAGTCAGACACAAGCGCAAACAGTTGCTTCCATGGGTTCGGATCCTTCATATCCTTCAGCGCCGCCGGCATCCGCAGCGGCATCAAGCGAGGCTGCGGTTGCGCCGCCTCCCTCGCGCCCCAAGCCACCGCCCCGGCCGCCGGAACCATCCGGCCCTGCGGAGTGGAAGTGAGGGGGATTACGAAACCCGAAGCAATGGCACTTGATCGCTTCACGTTGGAAACATTCACCTCATTCATAGCATTCACGTCATAAAGAACCTCATAGACCGGCTTGGCGCCTACATTGCTCTGACCAAGCCCACCATCATGCTCCTCGTGGGCATCACCGGAGCCTCCGGAATCTGGCTTGAAGGAAGTCTGATCCGTGATCCCTTGCGGTTTGGACTCTCGCTTCTTTTGCTGATGGCGGCGGGAGGCTCGGCCAACGCCTTCAATCAGGCATTCGAGCGTGAGCGCGATGCCCTGATGTCACGCACCCGCATGCGTCGTCCTCTGCCGCTTGGACGCATCAGTGCGGTCGAGGCTTTCGTCTTTGCCTCGCTGCTCGGACTGGTCGCGGTTGTCGGGTATGGAATCTGGTTCAACCTCCTGACGTCGCTGCTCGCACTCGGGACGATTCTATTCTACGCCTTATACTATACCCTATACCTAAAGCCCCGCACGGCTCAGAACATAGTTATCGGCGGCGCTGCCGGAGCCATGGCGCCGGTAATAGGTTGGGTATCCGGATCGGGCCAAATCGGTCTGATGCCGGTTTTGCTCTTTCTGATCATCTTTCTTTGGACGCCACCGCATTTCTGGGCTCTGGCGCTCTGTTTGAAGGACGACTACCGAAGAGCCGGTCTGCCCATGATGCCCAACGTTGCGGGTGACCGGGCGACCTGGCAACTGATCATGATCTACACCTTGCTGACCATAACGACCTCGATTGCGCTCTCGCTTGCCGGTGCCGGGATGGCTTACCTGGCCGTGGCAGTTCTTTTGGGATTGCAGTTGATCCGCAAGGTCCGGTTGGCTGAACGGTCCGGCGAGCGCAAAGTCGTAATGGGTCTTTTCGGCTATTCCATCGTCTATCTACTCGCGCTCTTCGTTGCACTGATCGTCGATCGGGGCTTCGGGGGGTGAACACCTCAACCGCCGACCTACCCGGGAACAACTCCCCTCCCGGATGGATCACGGTTTCGCGCAGTCGCGACTTCCTTTTACCGCCCCGCCGTCTCTGGCTACATCTCACCAACTCCAACCGCTTCAACCGCCTGGCCGGGTTTCCGTCGTTAGACTCCACCTTAACCCGCGATTCCTTCGACCTAAACCTGCCGGGCGGCGAATTTCGACTTCTCGGTCTCCGGCTGTCCCGGCAGTGGGATCCCCGCATCGAATGGGTCGAGCCATTCTGGTTTGAACGGGAGCGTGCCATCTCGTTCGGACCGATAGCCAGACTGATCAACCGGTTTGAATTGACGGAAGTTGAAGGCGGTTCACGCGCCAATGCTCTCTATCGGGTCGAGCCGAGGTCTGGCTGGAACGGCGTCGTTCGTCTCGGCGCTCCGCTCGTTGCAAGGACCATCGAGCGCTTCTTCGACCAACTGGAACGGCTGGTTGCGATGGATGCCCCGGCAATTGGTTCCGGCACCGTAGCGAGCCAACCCAACCGGAGCCGCTTGCAGAAATCGGGATTGGCCTTGCAGCAGCGCGGCTTCCGCCCCGACCTGACCGAGCAACTGCTCGCTGCGATAGCTCGCGACCCGGACGACGCTCTTGAACGAATGCGCCCCCTGAACTATGCCAGCCGTTGGAATGCCCATCCGCGCGATGTCGTAGCGCTCTTTCTGGAGGGAGCCGCTGTCGGGCTGCTCGACCTCAATTGGGAAGTTGTCTGCCCCAATTGCCGTGGCGTGGTCTCGAAATCAGGCGATCTTGCCCAACTGGTGAATGACTACCACTGCGAATCGTGCCGCCTGAATCTGACCGCCGACTTCGATGAGGCGGTCGAAGTAACATTCTCACCATCCGATGAGATTCGCCGGGTCGCGAAGAAGTCGTTCTGCTACGGGTATCCGGCTCTTACACCGCACGTAACGGCTCAGTTACGGCTCGAACCGGGGGGGTCCCGGCAGATCGAAGATATCGGGGATGAACGACTGATCGGCTGGGCCGCGCCTATGAAAGTGCGGCAGGAACTGGGACTGGCGGGGGGAGGAGGGAGGCTCACGTTGCATGAAGACCGCTTTAGCGTCGAACCCGATGCAACGAACGACGGCTGGCGGGTCATGAACCAGTCCGGGCGGCTGGTTCTTGTTCAGTTGCAGCGATCAACGGCGCATCCGGACGCTTTGACAGCGGGGAGGCTAACCTCTCTGCAGGAGTTTCGCGACCGCTTCTCCGCTCAACTACTGGCGCCGGGCGTTACCTTTGCCATCCGGCATCTTACGTTCTTGTTCACCGATCTGCGCGGCTCGACGGCGATGTATGCCGAAATGGGCGATGCGCCGGCGTTCAAGATCGTCCGGGAACACTTCAATACCATACGCGCGGCCATAGTAGCGGCGGAAGGCGGGATCGTCAAGACTATCGGCGATGCGGTGATGGCTGTCTTTTCCGATGCGGGAGCCGGGTTAAGGGCGGCAATCGCTATGCAGGAGGCGTTCGCGGGGACCGGCTTGGTGGTTAAGATCGGACTTCACAGCGGCCCATCCATCGCCATCACCCAGAACGAAGTGCTCGACTACTTTGGGACAACGGTGAATACGGCAGCGCGCATTCAAGCCACCAGCCGGGGCGGGGATGTTGTGATGTCGGACGAGTGCTATCGCCTTGCGGGAGGTGAAGCGTCAACGACGTCATGGGAGTTTGAGACTACTTTGGAGCACCTCACTCTAAAGGGGCTGCCTTTTCCGGTAGCGGTGCGAAGGATCCGCAGGGCGAGGTGGATGGCTGTGCCGGGGGGGATCTAGGCGAACCGGCGCGAGGTGTCTCCACCAGACGTCTCTCCTATTGCCTCCGCTGCAACATACCCCGAATCGCCAGATGGGCACCTACGATTATAACCGCGAACACCAGTCCCAGCCAGCGCTCTTCACGGATTTCAAGGGGGATGAGAAAGCGTGCATTGGACCAAACAAGGGTGAAAAGGATTACCCCGTCGAGGACAATCCGCGCTGAAATGGCGTCAAGCGCAGCCTTGCTCATAGGTGCGGGAATCCCTTGCATCCACCTTAGACGATAGCGGATGATAGCAAAGCACACTAGAGCGAACGCAGCAATGGGCAGGAGCCAGTAGGAATTCATGTTCGGCTAATCAAGAATCGCCCAGCAGATAGCTTCCACAGCAGACCAAGTCGCGCCACCTGCAACGCCTGTGGCCGGGTTTCCGGTGCAAGCACCTGTTGCAAGCGCGGCATGGCAATCAGATATGAATACATCACCCCAGGGGATTCCAAAGAGCTTCCCCGGATCTGAATCATCAAACCCGATGTTCCGCCATTGCCAACTGTAATATGCAATGGACATTACCGGCAGAATAGTGGATTCATTTGAAGACCAGCTTATTCCGACGACATCATCCTTGAAAGATTCAAGACTGTCAGACACCTGAACTTCGCTCCAACTTGAATTGTATAGGATGTTGGACAGGCGCATTAAATAGTCATACTCCTGCGATGATATCCATTCCTCCAGCAGAGCTTCAGATACGTGATCTTGGAAACTCTCGCGGGTGGTGACCCTTCGCCCGTATTCGATCATTTCCCTTCGGATCGGGTTGACGAGCGAGGTGTCAAACTCGTATTCGTTGATGAGGTGATCAGCAACCAAGTTGGCAACCCAGTCGGTGGCTGCTTTCTGGTTCTCGAATGAACTCGGGGGGCGATTGACCAGGCTGTCATCCAGTAAGTCCATACAGGCATTGTGAATGATGCCCCATTCAGTCCATCCATCGATCCGCTGGTGAGTTTTGCCCAGTTGGCTTTGCTGAGGTGAGGTAGGAGTGGAGTCGAAAGGCTCGATTCTGTCTTCCCTAACGGTCGAGCAGGACGTGAAGAGCGAGGCTGCTGCCGCGACTAAGATGAGAACTGGAGGCACCGAGTGCAATAGGCCGAAGCCTTCGCCGCACCATAAGGTAGATCTATGGGCGGTGCTCGCCGTGTGTGTGTGTGTGGTTCGTGAGCATCATGTTTTCCAAAGATTTAGGTTTGGTATCTCATTTTCATAAGGGTAAGACCCTTCCTTTGTTGCCAATCTAACGATAGTTTATAAAGAAGTCAAGCGATTTAGGAATGGAACTGCTGAATTCGTCAATGTTCCGGAAAGAATCCCGCATCCGTTGGCATCGAACCGCGCCTAATGTAAGAGGCCTCTGGAATTTGTCCAGAGGCCTCTTTAACCTTACCACCTGCTAACGATCAATGCTCTTCGTGCCCGGCAACGCCGATCCCGATCAGAAGCCGAATGCGCAGTTTCGGCTCGCCCTTGTCAACCTCGCTGACCGCGAAACCGGCGCCGAGGGAGGTCCAGAGATGTCCTTCGCCGTGAGCGATGGTTGGGCCAAGGTAGTGCCCTTTCGGGCCGCCGGAAGCCTCCAGACCGACGTTGAACAGTTTCCCTACCCGGTAACCGGCGGCTGCCGAATAACCTCCCAGCCAAAGCCCTCGATCTTTCTTGATCCACTCGAAGACCGGTTGAAAGGCGAGATTCCACGGGTCGCCCCGCTGCCCGGCGATCGGCTTGAACTCCACCTTATGCTCGGCGAAGTCCTGCTTGGTTTGGTATTCGACATAGAGGATCGGTCGGAACCTGTCTCCTCCCAAATCGCCGAACCGGTAGCGGCTGCGAAACTTGGAGGCGTCGAACTTGAGCGATGCCCCCGGGGATTGCTTGAAGACCTGATAGAGCGAGAAGTCGAAGCGGTCGGTCATTCCGATCTCGAGTTCGACCTGCTGAGTCAGGGTGGTCACGCCCTTGGTGCTGTCGCTGTAGGGCGTCGTGAGGGTATGATAATATTCGACTTCGGCTTCCCCGGGCGCCAAGGTCTGGTATTCGTAAGTCCAGACGAAGAGCCGCTGGTCGGCATGAGCCGGAAGTGCGGTAACGCCGAAGGCTGCCACAAGGACGAATATGGTTGATGGTAGATTCAAGGGAACGCTCCATATGTTAGATATGCCTAACATTATAGGGCATTCCAAACAATGATGCAAGAAATGAATGATTAGATCGAGGTCCGCGTATGAAAAAGTCAGATCCGTGCCTTACTGATAAGTGTAAGCAGGGATGCAGCAGGCCTGTTATACAATCCCGGTAGAATCGGGAACAGGAGGTTGGGTAGTTGTGAAAAGTATGCTATATTGGGTAAACAGTGGTGAAGCAGGATCAAGTATGAAGAATATCTTCAATAATCTCAACCGATTAACACTCCAAGCGACGGTGGTCGCAGCGGTGTTGGGGGCGCTGGCGGGGGTCGTCGGACTGGTGCCAGAGGCGGCCGCGCAGCCGAATCAGCCGCCCCAACTGTTCTGGCGGCTGGATGCGCCTCACGTCAATCAGGACGAAGAGTCTCAGTACTTCTACGACTGGACGTGGATAGGGGATCAGGATGGAGACGGCACCGATGAGTTGTTGATCTGCCAGGAGCCTTATATCAGAGGTTATGGCCGTCCCAGCGAGGCCTACTTGAACCGAGTCGAACTTTACCTCGGTAATCGTGAGGGAATGGCTCAGGGGCCCGACTTCATTTTCGAAGCGGAAGATACGCTGGAGATAATGGCGCTCAATGTGACATACCTCGGGGCGTTGACTTCACGAAATGCTCACGACTTTGTGATCTTTACTTCCGCTTATTGGCATAATCCGAATCGTCCAAGGTGGGACCGACGCCTCTTTTATGAAATTAAAATATATAATGGCGGAGAGGATCGATTTGATATAGATCCCGAATTTGTTATAAGAAGATATACCGACACAACCAACGTTGATTATGTAGCACCAGGCGGGATTTTTCTCCTTCCTCTTACAGAACCTATCGATATTAACGGCGACGGGTATAATGACCTGTTAGTTTATAAGCAAGACTTCGAAGGTGCAGTAATTTTCGAGGCTCTCTGCGGCGGAGAAGACTTCGACACAGATCCAGATATTCAACTTGCAGTAATTTATGGAGATATATCTTCAGCCGATTTCAATGGCGATGGATACGATGACTTGATTACACTCAACTACCAGAGCCGCGAATTGCTATTCCTTTATGGAGGAGAAGGTCCAAACTTAGATTCCATAGCAATTTTATCACTCAATCACTTCGAAGGGTATGCATTCACCGACTGCCGCGCTTGCCCCGACGTCAATGGAGACGGATACGATGACTGGGTCCTGCAGGCTTATCGGCCGGGCGATCCGTTTTCCAAAGTCAGTTGGCTCTTTTTTGGAAGAGATTCACTTGACGCAGAAATTGACAGGACACTCATAGTCGATCCAGTCCCAGTTTACGGGGGTTCCAGCAGTCACGGCGGTTTTGCCAATGCAGATAGATATGGTGACGTAATCGGAAGATTTAACGACACGAGATTCAATTTTGGTTCCAATTGGTTCAACGAAAGGCCAGGACTGATTTTTTATGCCTCCTTCACAAAGACTCAAGGAGCTTATGGTGACTTCAACGGAGACGGCACTAACGATTGCGTCTTTCTAGCCTCTGACGAACCTCATTACAGACGACTTCTAATATATGCTAACAATCCCGATTGGGTCGTCTCCGTCGGCGATGAAGGCCCTTACCCTATCCCCAGGGAATTCTCTGCCGCTGCCTACCCTAATCCCTTTAACAGTCATACTATTGTTACCTTTCAACTCCCCGATCGGGGCGATCTCTATTACAATCTAATCGACATACAGGGGCGCACAATCGAGAGTTTCGAGCGGAAGATTCTGGCGCCGGGAGCACAGTCTTTTGTCATTCTTGCACAGGGGTTGCCATCCGGCATTTACTATCTATCCGCATTTCTCCAATCGAAACATAGAGCGTTCAACACTACGCTGAAGATAATCCACATCAACTAAGAACTAAGGAAGAAGCATGAAACCGCAGAACTCACTTCTGATCGGGACGATCATCACATTGGTAGTAGCAATGACTCTGTCCTCATCTGCGCAGAGAATTGTCCATGTCCCCTTCAATACGCCACGCGATTCGTATCTGAAGACTTATGGCAATGATCAGATCGTCAACCGGGAGTATTACTATCCCCAGATCGATTCGATGGGCGCAACGCACGCTCACGAATGGCACTATGCGGCCGATTCTACTGACCACGACAGTCTGCTTCAGCAGAATCATCTTGCTTTGTTCACTATTCCAGGGGTTTCATCTGAAACATTTCGGGTGCACGAGGCGATGTTTCCACAGCGGAATTTCGAGGATGAATTTTGGCCAAGACCTCAGGGAGACAAATATGAAAATGATTTTATTCGACTTGATACGGCTTTGGGTACGGCAGTGCGAAGTGCGCCTCCCGCAAATGTGCTTCTCTACTTTCAATGTGACACGGGTATTCATAACCCTGGTCATATGTTCTTTGAAGATTCACTCATGCTTGATTTCGGTGGTCTATATCAACGAAAATATGGTGTATGGTTAGAGATTTTTAAGGTTGATAATGACAATTCAAATACGGTCGTTTGCAGTCTCAGAGTCAACGACCCAGGTTTACCTGGTCAAGGCGCTGTGAACACGACTTTTATTATCCGCGCAAATGATCTGATCTTCGATGATTGGTCATATGCAGGCGGGTTCATTAATACCTTTTTTATGTGCGCAAAAGACACGAGCGAAGTAAGAGTTTCGCTGTATTGGACTGACCAGGTATCGGTTCGCTTCAGAAAGCTTCGTTTTATGGACGAGTTCCAATACCGGCTTCGCTATGATCCGAACAAACAGGCCTATTGGGATACCTGCCGGACAACGATTCAAAGCATTCAGCGCCACTTTCGAAATGACAACCGCGTGCTTGGCGGCCTCATGATCGACGAGCCCGAATATACGACTTGGAAGGATTTCGGGTATTTCAGGGATAGCGTAGAGAGTTGGATCGGCAACGACCGGATGATGACCTTCGCCAATTTCAAGCGGTTCAGCCCTTATTTTACGGATAGATCGCTTGATTCCACGCGAAACCCCATCAATATGTTCGATAACTATACTTTCAAGTATTACACTTCGACTGCGTCATATGATCCCGAAGACTCAACATCTCTCCAGTATGCATTAGATTTGTTGATTGATTATGATCATCCCGACGGATATGTGAATAATGATCATGCCGGGTTTCGCACCGGAGCGGAAGCCGCGGCAGAGCGAGGTATCCCTTTCTGGTTCTGTATGCAGACACAAGGCGAACTTTCCAATTTGATGCGAGAGCCTACGCCAGCCGAAATCCTCTGCGAGGGCTTTCTGGCAATGTCATTTGGCGTCAAAGGATTCATGTATTACCATTACTTTCCCTATTATAATAATGGATTCACGTCTCTTCCCGATTGCACCTGGATTGACCGACCAGCATGGCGTGGCGCTGTCAGTCGGGGGTTGACTGATCTATGGCAATCATCGCAGGACTCTACCATTGAATCAATAGGGGATCTCAATGATGCAGTAGGGAACAATGGCGTTCTCGTCCCAAATGCAAAATGGTATGCTGTGAAGGAGTTCATCGACTATGTTCGACTATACGAGCCGATATATGCAAACATGCGCTTTGGCAGTTCGGAGTGTGCCGCGGATGAACCTTCAGTTGACTATGTAACCATTGACTCGGCATACATAGGTCCTCTTCCACCTGAGGACCACTACGAAAGTGATGCACCGGATGAGACTTACGTCCAGATTGGGGTATTCCAGCCATCATTTCCCAATTCTCGCTATTTCATGTTGGTCAATAGAAGATGCGCAGCGGACGAAGGGCGCTGGATCAGCATTACATTGGACGGAGATGCTCTATCTTTTTATTCTGTAAGTGCACTCACCCCCACGCAGGCATCGATGGTATCTCAGGGATTTGGTGAGCGGCACTTCAACTATTACCTGCCTCCAGGGACGGGACGCTTGTTTGCAATATGGGGCAGCCCACCCGATACACTCCTTGACAACGATTACTCCATACGGGGAGATTTTCTTGTGAACCGTCCCATGGTTGTAACTTCAACGGGCACGCTCACTATACTACCCGGTTCCCGAATGATATTCGATGATATGGGTACGATATCGGTTTATGGCAAGTTGCGCGCCGCTGGAAAATCTGACTCGCTGGGTGATTCAACCATAACTTTTCTATCACTGACAAGCGCTCGCTCTGGTCTCATCACTCTCACCGGCTCCGCCACTGACACGCTCGCCTACTGCAAGTTCACCCACCTCGACAAAGGGCTGAAGATCGTCAAGGACACCGGTAAGAAGGCGGTCATCGACCACTGCGAATTCTCCTATAACGCCAGCGAAGGGCTCTATGTGTCGGGCGGGGAGGTGAAGGTCACCGCCTCGGCCTTCCGCGAGAACGGCGGCGACGGCGCCTATCTCTATAACTGCAAAGCGACGCTCGACAGCCTCACCGTCAGTCGCAACGAGAAAAACGGACTCTACCTCTATTCCGTCAATTCAAGTTCGACGCTGAAGCATTCCACCTTCGCCATTAATGGCCGCGGCGCGGACGAATCGCCAGACGCCAACCTCCGCATTTACAACTGCTCGCCGACCTTGGAGCGCAACAGCATCATGGACGGCGCGGAGTTTGGCATCTACGGTGTGAACGGCTCCTACCCGGTGATGACCAACAGCACTACCGCCGCCAACACCATCGGCTCGAACGCCTCGCACGAAACCTACTGGAATGCCTCCTATCCTTATATCGACTACGGGCACAACAACTTCGACGTGGCGGACGATACGTTGATCTACATCGAGAATCTGTCGCTGGGCACCTTTTACGCCCGGGGGAACTATTGGGGCGGGGGCGAACCGAACACCGGCGGGACGCAAGGATCGATCAGTTACTATGGTCCGGGGACGTTTTCCTATTTGCCTTACGACGGCGATCTCCAACAGCGCGTTGGAAATGAAGACCCGGTCGATCTGAAGGGCGGCGGACGCCAGGGTTTTGGCATCGACGACGATGACGATGCTCAGGACGCGCTGCGGCTGGCGCTGGAGATGGAAGCGGGTCGTCCGGTCGATGCCCTGGATGCGTATCGCCAGATTATCCGGCGCTGGGGCGGGTCTCCGGCGGCGCCGCTGGCGGTGGAGCGGATGCTGTGGCTGGTCCGGAACCTCTATGAAGGAGATGTCCGCCGGGGTGAACTGGGACGCATCGGCAACTATTTTCAATGGCTTGCCGACACGAGCCGGTCGCGGGCTTTGGCTTGGAAGGCGCGGCGGGCTGCGCTCTGGGCGTTGGCGGCACAGCATCGCTATGATGAGGCGATAGCCGGCTTTGAGGCGATCATAGATAATGCTGACTGCCGGGCGGACAGCGTCTTTGCGGTGATCGACGCCGGGACGCTGCATTTGGAAGCGCAGGAGTGGGCTCAG
>VGIQ01000034.1 GCA_016867835.1 Calditrichota bacterium
CGCTCCATCGCCATATTGCACTGCATCGGCAGCCGCGATGAAAACTACCACCGCTACTGCAGCCGCGTTTGCTGTATGTATGCCCTCAAGTTCGCCCACCTGGTGAAGGAGAAGACTAATGCCGAGGTCTATCAGCTCTACATCGACATGCGCGCCTTCGGCAAGGGTTACGAGGAGTTCTACCAGCGGCTGCTCGATGAAGGGGTGTATGTAATCCGCGGAAAGGGGGCGGCAATCGTCCCCGCTCCAGCGAAATACCGGGATGAGGGCGGGCTGGTCGTCTGTTGCGAAGACACCTTGATCAGCAAGTTCCGCGAGATACCGGTGGATATGGTAGTCCTCTGCACCGCACTGGAGGCGCGCAGGGACGCTCCGGAACTCGCCCGCAAGCTGAACATATCGGCGGGCGCCGACGGGTGGTTTATCGAGGCGCATCCCAAGCTGGCTCCGGTTTCCACTACCACGGAAGGCATCTACATCGCGGGTGTATGCCAGGGACCCAAGGACATCCCCGATACAGTGGCGCAGGGCAACGCCGCCGCGGGGCAGGTGATTAAGATACTCAACCAGGGCGAACTCTTCCTGGACGCCGCCTACGCAGTTGTGCGGGAGGAGTTCTGCAGCGGCTGCAAGATATGCAATGGGCTGTGCCCTTACAGCGCCGTCACCTTTGATGAAGCCAAGGGCGTCAGCGTGGTGAATTCAGCGCTGTGCAAAGCCTGCGGCACCTGCGCGGCGGCCTGCCCCAGCGGTGCCATCCTGGCGCGCCACTTCACCGACGAGCAAATCTACGCCCAAATCGAAGGGATACTCGCATGAGTTTCGAGCCCAAAATACTGAGCATATTGTGCAATTGGTGCAGCTACACCGGCGCTGACCTTGCCGGGACCGCCCGGATGAAATACCCTCCCAACGTGATCGGTGTGAGGGTGATGTGCAGCGGACGGGTGGATCCAGGCTTCGTGCTGGACGCGCTCCGACTGGGCGCGGATGGAGTGCTGGTCTGCGGATGCCATCCGGGCGACTGCCACTACGTGGAGGGCAACTACAAGTGTATGCGCCGCATCCCGCTGCTTAAGAACCTTTTGCAGGGGCTGGGAATTGATCCCAACCGCCTGAGACTGGAGTGGGTGTCTGCTTCGGAGGGAGGTCGCTTCCAGGAGGTGGTCACCGAATTCACCGAACAAATCCGCGCGCTGGGACCTTTCAAGCCGCAGGAATGGTCTTTCAATCCAGTTGAGACGGTCGCGCCTCACCATGAAAGGATCGCGGCAAAGGCGGTTCCGGCATGATTACTGCATCCAAGCGGGAGGACACGTGAGCAAACCCAAACTCGCGATATACTGGGCGGCGTCCTGCGGCGGCTGCGACATCGCCATTCTGGACATTGAAACCAAGATACTGGACGTCGCGGACTTCTTTGATTTGGCGCTCTGGCCTTGCGCCGCTGACTTTAAATATAAAGACGTCCGCGCGCTGCCCGACAAGTCCATCACCCTGACGCTGTTCAACGGCGCCATCCGCAGCAGTGAGAACTTTGAGATCGCCCAACTGTTGCGGGAGAAGTCGGTGGTGCTCTGCGCCTTCGGCAGTTGCGCTTCGGACGGCTGCATCCCGGGGTTGGCGAACTTGACCACCCGGCAGGACATCTGGGATTATGTCTACCTAAAATCCCCCTCAGTTGACAATCCGCAAGGCATCATGCCCCAAACGCTTTGTCAGGTTCCAGAAGGGGTGATCACCATCCCGGAGATGTGGAACACGGTCAGGCCGCTGACGCAGGTGGTGGACGTGGATTACATCATTCCGGGCTGCCCGCCGCAGTCCGACAAGATCGCCGAAGTGGTGGGGGCGGTGATAGACATACTTAAGAACGGCAAGCCTTTGCCGCCCAAGGGGACAGTGCTGGGCGCAGGCGAAAAGACCTGCTGCGACGAATGCCAACGATCCAAAGACGTTAAGAAGATCACCAAATTCATCCGACCGTTCGAGATCGTGCCCGACCCGAACCTATGTCTGATAGAGCAGGGCATCGTCTGCTGCGGTCCGGCAACGCGCTCCGGCTGTGGCGCCAAGTGCGTTTCCGCCGGGGTCCCCTGCCGCGGTTGCTACGGCAAGCCCGTCAACGTCCGCGACCAGGGCGCCAAGATGGTTTCGGCGCTGGCGAGCGTTATTGAATCCAAGGATCCAAAGGAAATTGAAAATATCATCGCGGCCATCCCCGACCCGGTGGGGACGTTTTACAGGTTCAGTCTGCCGGAATCCATGCTGAGGAGGGCGCAGGTATGAAGAGTATCGCCATAGATCCCATCACCCGGTTGGAGGGTCACGGCAAGATTCATCTTTTCGTGAACGACGACGGTTCCCTGGCGAACTGCTATTTCCAGATTCCCGAACTGCGTGGGTTTGAGAAGTTCTGCCAGGGGCGACCGGTGGAGGAGATGTGCCGTATCACCACTCGAATCTGCGGCGTTTGCCCCGACGCGCATCACATGGCGGCTGCCAAGGCGACCGACGCTGTCTATGGCGTGATCCCGCCACCTGCGGCGATCAAGCTGCGCCGACTGTTATACAACGGCTTCTACGCCGGCGATCACACAGTGCATTTTTACGCGCTGGCGGGTCCTGACTTTGTGTGCGGCCCCGACGCGCCCCCGGGTGAACGCAACATCCTCGGTGTAATCGCCAAGGTCGGCCTGGACGCAGGCAAGGCAGTCATCGCCCAACGCGCGCGGGGACAGCGGGTGATAGAGATCGTCGGCGGCAAAAAGATTCATCCCGTAACCGCCCTGCCCGGCGGAATGGCGAAACGCATCTCCAAAGAAGAACAGGAAGAGCTCGTCGAGATCGGCAAAAAGATGGTGGAGTTTGCCAAGTTCACCATCAAGGTATTCGACGACATCGTGCTGGCAAATAAAGCTTATGTGGAATTGATATTGTCCGATGTCTATGCCCACCAGACTTATAATATGGGCCTGGTAAACGACAGAAGCCAGGTGGACTTCTACGACGGGCGCGTCCGGGTGGTGGGCCCCGACGGCCGGGAGCATTGCAAGTATGAGCCCAAGGACTACCTGCAATTCGTCGCCGAGCACGTCGAACCGTTCACCTACCTGAAATATCCCTTTCTGAAAAAGATCGGCTGGAAGGGATTTGTGGACGGGGTGGATTCCGGCGTCTATAAAGCGACCCCGTTGGCGCGCCTGAACGCCTCGGAAGGGATGGCGACCCCACTGGCGCAGGCCGAATACGAACGCTTCTACGAGACCCTGACCGGCGATAAAAGCGGTCGAACGCCGGTCAATGCCACATTGGCGACCCACTGGGCTCGCATCATTGAACTCATGCAAGCCAGCGAGGCGACCCTGGAATTGGCTAAGGACGACGAAATCACTTCCGACAAGATCCACAACCCGCCCCAGGGAATCGTCGGCGAAGGCGTCGGCATTGTGGAAGCGCCGAGGGGCACGCTGACGCATCACTATAAGACCGACGAGCACGGCATTATCACCGAAGCCAACCTGATTGTGGGCACCACCAACAATTACGCTCCCATCACCATGTCCATCAAACGCGCGGCGGAGGGGCTTATTACAAAGGGTTCTGAAATCACCGACAGCGTCATCAACCGCATTGAAATGGCCTTCAGAGCCTACGATCCCTGCTTCGGCTGCGCAACGCACACCCTGGCAGGACAGATGCCGTTGGAGGTGATAGTCCACGACGCGGCGACCGGTGAAGTCGTGCAAAGCGCGTCCAGGAACTAACCGGGTAGTATATCCAATGAAGAACATTTCCATAATCGCTCTGTTTGGAGCGCTGGCATTGGTATCAACGCCTCAAACCAGCCATGCCTGCTTTGACACCTACCTGTTCATGCAGGGCAGGGGAATGGTCTATCCCCATCGGATGCTGGCTTTCGATGGCGCCGGCGAATACTCCATATACGATTTGCGCGGGGGCGAACCGGATCAGTTTGTGGGTAACCTGAACGTCTATTACGGAATCGCCGAACGGGTGTCAATTCAAGGCGTCCTGTCTTCGAGCGAAAAGGAGCGCACCCGCTTCGGATTCGACGAATGGGGCGCCCGAGCGGTCTATGGTGTGATTGGACAATACCGGGGCATCTACAACTTGGACTTCATTTTAGAGTGCCATACCGCTACCGACGGGAGTTCCAGCCAGCTTGAGTTTTCGACCCCGAATATCTGGCAGGTAAAGAAATATACCCTGGTCGCGCACCCGGTGGCTGCGTTCGGACGCGAGGCGAAGCTGTTGCTGCGCGGGCATGGCGGGGCGTTTTACCTGATGCCCGGCGGCGCACTGGTGGGTTTGGGTGCGGAATACGAGAGCGCCCAGAGCAGTTCCAGCCTGGGTAAAAGGCTGGTCAAGGGTGAATACGGCACAAGCCTCTTTGCAGGATTTCAAGCAAGCAGGTTTTTTTACCTGCAGAACGAGTTGATCAAAGGCTGGGGCGCCGGCGCCGACAGGGGCGATGTAGGATTTGCTGTGACCTTGAAAGCATTATTGCCGAACTAGTAAAACAGACATTCCTTACCGTCCAGTAATCTGAAAATTAACTCTACCCAGTGGAATTATCAAGTGTAAAAAACACCCTGATCCTCTGCCTGGGTAATGAGCTACTCGGCGACGATGGATTCGGCCCCGAGGTGGCGCGGCGATTATCCAGTGATGGCTTTCTGCCGGATGATATTGAAGTCATATTTGCGCCACTGGCGGGATTTGCGCTTTTGGATCTGCTTGCAGGCAGGCAGCGGGTGTTGATCGTGGACACCATCCACACCGGGCGCGCTCCGGTGGGAACTTTACATCGTTTTCCAGCGGCAGACCTGGCTGCCAGTTGGCATCTGACCACCAGCCACCAGATCAGCCTGTCCTCTGCCATCGAGTTGGGCAGGCGCATGGAGCTGGACTTTCCCAACGAGATCGAGGTAATCGCAGTTGAGGCGGAGGATTTGGAGCAATTCGGCGAGGTGCTTTCCGAGCCGGTGCAGGAAGCGGTGGAAGACACTGTCCGGCTTGTGGCGAAATGGATAATGCAGAATCTGAGGGGATGCGCATGAAAAACAAAAAAAGTTCACTACCGATGGCAATGGAGCCCAAACCCTGCCCGAAGTGCCACGGTCGCGGCTGGGTGGACAATCGCTGCCTCACGCCCGACCACGCTCACTACTGCCCACACTGCGCCGGCAAGGGATTTGACGCGGGCGGCAAGAATTGCTACGCCTGTCATGGCACGGGGCTGATCGAGGTTCGCCAAACAGATAAGAACCCCTGCCCGCAATGCTCAGGAGCCGGAGTCTACCCGGTTCCTCCCACGCTGACGGCATGGGACTTCGCTTTCAAGCCGGGAACCAAGGCCTGATCCCGAATGGTCGGGATTGGATGCGGCGCGGAATGCAGGATTTCTGATGGATTGTGGAACCGACATAGTGACGGCAGATCAAAAACTGTCCGTGGGAAGCATCGGTTTCGGCGCGGACATCCGACATGTGGCAATCCGCATCAGTGGCATCGTTCAGGGAGTGGGGTTCCGCCCTTTCATTTACAACCTAGCCAAGCGTTGCCGATTGACAGGCTCAGTATTGAACGACAACGGCGGCGTTCTTATTCACGCCCAGGGACCGGAAAGACAACTTCTCGCATTCCTGGGCTTGATCCGCGATGCCTCACCACCCGCAGCTCAACTTGACGCGGTCACCGTCTCCACTCTTCCCCCCGCAGGATATGCCGATTTCGAGATTCTGCCCAGCATTCGCCTTCAAGAGACTTCCACAGGGATTCCACCCGACATTGCGATTTGCCCCGATTGCCGCCGTGAGATGCACGATCCGCAGGATCGGAGATTTGCGCATCCCTTCATCAACTGCACCAACTGCGGTCCCAGGTTTACTATTACCAGTGGACTGCCTTATGACCGCCCCCTGACCACGATGAGCTCCTTTGTGATGTGCCCCGAGTGCGGCGCAGAATATGCGAATCCTTCAGACCGTCGTTTCCACGCCCAGCCAGTCGCATGCCCGAACTGTGGGCCAAAGTTGACCTTCCTGGAATTGAGCGCCAGCGGTTGGAATACCTGCGGGAATGGTGATGACGCCGTCGGCCTGGTGGTGAAGGCCCTCAGAGAGCGAAAGATCATCCTGTTGCAGGGAATCGGTGGCTTACACCTCGCCTGCGACTGCCGGGATGAGCCAACTGTGCAGAAGCTGCGCCTCCGCAAGAGGCGCTACGAGAAGCCTTTTGCTGTAATGTTCCCGGATCTGGATGCTGTTCATCGCTGGTGCGAAGTCTCAGCCGAAGAGGAAAAGCTGCTAACTTCACCCGCAGCTCCCATCATGTTGCTGAGTAAACGCGCCGAATGCCCGGCGGCTCCATCAGTTGCTCCGGACAATCCTCTAATCGGAGCGGTGCTCCCCTACTCCCCGCTTCATCTTATAATACTGGAACGGTTTGGCTCGCCCCTGGTGATGACCAGCGCCAACCTGGATGGAGAGCCGATGGCATACAAGCAGGACGATGCATTGGGACGCCTGCGCGCCACCGCCGACGCGGCGCTGGTTCACGACCGCGAGATACACATCTTCGCCGATGATTCAGTAGTGAGGCTGATCTCTTCAAAGCCGAGATTTATAAGGCGTGCACGCGGGTATGTTCCAGGACCGATCCGGGTGTCGGGCGGCTTCCGGCGGGATGTCCTCGCATTCGGCCCCCAGCATAAAAACACCATCTGCCTCGGCAGGGGGAATTCGGCAATACTCTCCCAACATATCGGCGACATGGACTCTGAGGGATCATGGGTAGCCCACCGGCGTGCGATGGATCACCTCATCAGGCTGTTCAACGCCCGGATAGAATTGTGTGCCTGCGACTTGCATCCGGACTACACCACCACCCGCCTGGCGGAAGACTGGTGCCGTAAAAATAACACACTGCTGATCAAGGTGCAGCACCATCACGCACATCTGGCGGCATGTCTGGTTGAGAATGGTGAAGCCGCACCGGCAATAGGTTTGTGCCTTGACGGGACAGGTTACGGGACAGATGGGACAATCTGGGGAGGCGAGGTTTTAGTGGGGAACGCCACGGGATACGAGCGCGTCGGTCATCTCCTGCCAATTCCGATGCCGGGCGGCGAGTTGGCGTCCAAACAGCCCTGGAGAATGGCTTCGGCGTGGCTCCATCATATCTTTGGCGAACGCTGGCTTGGTTTGCCGCTCCGGTTTGTCACGATGGTGCGGGAACAAGTGGGCAACAAGAACCTGGAAATGCTCTTAAATCCACACCTGCTTGAAGGCTATTGTCCCTTAACCACCAGTCTGGGTAGACTGTTCGACGCAGTTGCAGCCCTTCTCTTCTTCGGGACCCGCCACCAATACGAGGGGCAGGCTGCTGCACAATTGGAGTGGATGATCTCGCCGCAGCCTGAAAGGCCATATCCGGTAGATATTGAAGTCGGGAAGGAGAGAATGATTCTCTCCCCCTCCCCGATGTTTCAGGCACTTGTTGAAGATCTGCAGGCAGCCACATCCCCGGCGATCATCTCCCGCCGCTTCCACGAGTGGATCGTGGATGGCTTCGCCAGGATCTGCCGGATGACCCGTGAACGCTGCGGAGTGAATACCATCGCCTTGAGCGGCGGGTGCTTTCAGAATGCCTTCCTGTTGTCGGGCTTCCTTGAACGACTCAAGTCGGGAGGATTTCAGGTGTTGACCCACCGGGAGGTTCCTTCAAACGACGGTGGCGTTGCGCTCGGGCAGGCGGTAGTAGCCGATTCACAGGTGAGGTAGATTATGTGCCTGGCATTGCCGATGAAACTCCTGTCCCGTAGCGGCGATTGGGGTATTGGAGAGATTGGCGGAGTGCGTCGCCAGGTGATGCTCACACTGACTCCGGAAGCAAATGTCGGTCAATACGTCATTGTCCACACCGGATATGCGATTGAGATTCTCGACGAGGATGAAGCGGAGCGCACAATGGATTTGTTAGACAAGATTGGAGCGATGGAATCTTGAGCGCTGGTTCCGCATATCGCAATCCGCATTTGATGAGGAAGGTTGCGAATGAGATTAAAAGACTGCGTATTGACCGTCCCATCCGGTTGATGGAAGTCTGCGGCGGGCACACCGAAGCCATCTACCGCTTCGCCCTGCGTGATCTACTGCCTGACTGGATCGAGTTGACATCCGGTCCGGGGTGTCCGGTGTGTGTCACTCCCAATGGATTTATCGACCACGCGGTTGCGTTGGCGAGGTTGTCCGGGGTGACAATCGCCACTTTTGGCGACTTGGTCCGTGTGCCCGGATCGACTCAATCTCTGGCACAGATTAGAGCCAGGGGTGGGGATGTGCGCGTCTTCTACTCCCCGATGGACGCCCTTTATTGGACTCGGCAACATCCAGAAAGAACGGTGGTCTTTCTCGGCATAGGGTTTGAAACCACAGCCTGCACCATCGCCGCTGTGGTGCAGGAGTGTGCTCGCGACGGACCGGCCAACTTCCGCATGCTGTCAGCTCTGAAGACCATGCCGTGCGCTCTTGCAGCCCTGTTGTCCGCGCCTGATGTCCACATAGACGGCCTGATACTTCCGGGGCATGTAACTACCGTGACCGGGATGGCGGATTTTCAGTTTATCGCACACAGGTTCGCTGTCCCGTGCGTGGTCTCCGGCTTCGAACCGTTGGACTTGATGGAGACCATTCTGATGCTCTGCCGCCAGATTAACGAGGGGCGCGCCAAGGTAGAAAATCAATACCTCCGCGTGGTGCGCTCCGAGGGCAATTTGCACGCGCAGAAAGCCATCTCCCGGGTGTTCAAGTCCTGCGATATGGAGTGGCGCGGCTTCGGTTCCATATCGCTGAGCGGCCTCAGTCTCGCGGATGAATTTAGTTATCTGGATGCGACGCACATCCAGGTTGAAGTCGAGCCCATCCGCGAACATCCGGGGTGCAGATGCGGCGAGGTTCTGCGCGGTGTGTGCCGTCCAGACGATTGTGCCCTTTTCGCAACCGCCTGCACCCCTGAAGAACCCTGCGGAGCCTGTATGGTCTCGTCGGAAGGCGCCTGCGCCGCAGTTTACCACTTCGCCCCGGTAGCCGATGAACGATAAAATTGTCACTTTGGGACATGGCGCTGGCGGCGAAGCGATGCGCCGACTGATTCGTGACCTGTTCCTACGCTACTTCGACAGCCCCGAGCTCGCGAAATTAGCGGATGCGGCTCTGCTAACTTCCAATGGCAGCCGGATGGCGTTCACCACCGATTCCTATGTAGTCAAGCCGTTGGAGTTCCCCGGCGGAGATATAGGCAGGCTCTGCATCTGCGGCACGGTGAATGATCTCGCCGTCATGGGCGCCTGGCCGCAGTATCTCTCGATCGGCCTCATCATCGAGGAGGGACTTGATCTAAGGCTGCTGGAGCGGATCGTTGCCTCCGCAGCCGATACGGCAAATCTGGCAGGCGTGAAGATTGTGACTGGTGACACCAAGGTGGTCACCCGCGGCGAATGCGACGGCCTGTTTATCAATACGGCAGGAATTGGTGCCTGTCCCCTGGGCAGGGGATTGTCGGAACAGCCCATTGAACCCGGAGACGCCATCCTGGTGTCGGGAACTCTGGGCGACCATGGCGTCGCAATCCTGAACGCGCGAGCAAGCCTGGGGCTCGACGCCGCCGTGGTCAGCGACTGTGCGCCACTGAACGGGCTGATCGCGCACCTGCTGCATGGACCGCCCACCGTCAAATGGATGCGCGATCCCACCCGTGGAGGCGCTGCCTCAGTCCTTATTGAGCTGGTAGATTCCCAATCTTTTGGGGTGTTAATCCGTGAAGAAGACATTCCGGTAAAGGCGGAGGTGCTCGCTGTCTGCGAGATACTGGGCTTTGATCCCCTGCATCTGGCGAGCGAGGGCAAAGTTGTGATTGTGGCAAAGGGCGAAGATGCCCGCATGGCGCTCCAACTGCTAAAGCAACACCCTCTAGGCAGGGACGCGGCGATAATAGGCGAAGTCACTTCAGACGGAGCGGGGGCCGTCCGGCTACAGACCGCTTCGGGAGGAATGAGGAGACTGCTCCGACCCACCGGTGAACTCCTGCCGCGAATCTGCTGATCCATCTTGTAACTGGATTGTCTGCCCAAGACTGGATAAACGATCATGCATGAGCTGTTCATAGCCGAATCGGTTGTCGGCTCCGCCAAGAAGTCCCTGCCGCCGGGCGTAGAGCCGGAATCGGTGATAGAGATCCATGTTCAGGTGGGTCAACTCGATGCCGTCGTGCCTGAAAGTCTGCAGTTCATGTTTGACGCCGTCAAGGCTTCGCATGGGATGCCTGTAGCTGAACTTAAGATAGAGACCATGGCTGTTAGATGCAGATGTCCCGGATGTGACCTTGAGTTCGGCCTGGATCTGCCGGTGTTTGTCTGCCCGGAATGCGGCGACAGGCATGTAGAGTTATTAAGGGGACGGGGAATCTTCCTGAACGGAATACGGATCGATGACGGAAAAAGCATGGAAGAGCGTGAGTCAACACCCCTTTGAACTGTTTAATCAACCAGGAGTCAATATGGATATACCCATAATCCGCGACGTTCTCGAGGAGTCAAACGCCAGGGCGGAGGAGAATCGGGCGTTCTTCGACCGCAATAATGTCTTTGTGATAAACCTGATGGGTTCACCCGGTTCTGGTAAAACAACGATTCTGGAGCATACCATCCCCATCCTCAGGAGTCGCTCGCTCGCATCTGCTGTGATTGAAGGGGATATCACAACAACCCTTGACAGCGACCGCTTGAGTGCCCTGGATATTCCTATAGTCCAGGCTAATACCGAACCATTCGGCGGCGACTGCCACGTTGGCTCCCATCTCGTGCAGGCCGCGCTCTCGCACCTCAACCTGAAAAATATAGACATCCTGTTCATAGAGAACATCGGCAATCTTGTTTGCCCGGCGGAGTTTTATCTCGGAGAGGACCGCAAGGTAGTAGTGCTATCGCTCCCTGAAGGTGAAGACAAACCCTTGAAATACCCGCTGATGTTTCGCGAGTGTCAATTATGCCTGCTGAGTAAGGCAGATATTGAAAGACATCTCGATCTTGATAGGGAGAAACTTCTGTTCAATCTGGGGCAAATCAACGGCGCTCTCGATATCCTCACCATTTCGGCGAAAACCGGCGCCGGACTGACCGACTGGGTGGAATGGATCATAACCCAGAGACAAACTCAACGATAGGAAGATTATGCAGATGGTCGCATTCGTGGATGCGCTCCATCGCGCACGCCGCATTCTACGGCGTCGGCGCCTACACCGCCGCACTGATGGCGCTGAAGTTGGGCACGCCGCTCCTGCTGAACATAGTCTGCGCGGTCGCCTTCAGCAGCCTCTTGGGCATTCCGGTGGGGTTGCCATCGCTGCGGATTCGGGACGACTACTTCGTCATCGCGACGTTTGCATTCCAGGTCATCGCCTTCAGCGTCCTCAACAACTGGGTGTCGTTCACCCGCGGGCCTATGGGGCTGCCGGGCATCCCCCAGCCGGTGTTGGGACTGTTTGACTTCAGCACATCGTGGACAGTTTTAGGCAAGAATCTAAGGAGTGGTTTTGAGGAAATCGGAAACGATATTACCTTGTTAACAACACCACTCAGGAGAGGCTATGAAGCCCAGAAGCAAGACCAAGGTCGCTACATATCCAAGGTCGGCATCCAAGCCGGTAGCGGTGGCCTGCGACATCAAGCGCGTCGCGGGCAAGAAGTATTCTGCCGATGACAAGATCCGCATCATCCTCGAAGGTCTGCGCGGCGAAACCGCCATCGCTGAAATCTGCCGCCGCGAAGGTTTGGCAACCGGCCTCTACTACCGCTGGTCGAAAGACTTCCTTGAAGCCGGCAAGAAGCGCCTGCAGGGCGTCATTCTCGTAGATGATCTATTGATCGAACCGGAAATGATGGAGCCAAACCGTCTCGGCGACCTGCTGGCGAGCGCCCGCACGCCTGAAAACGCGTTCGAGGAGGGTCTGTTCGCTCTAAGGGAAGGCGATCTCGAAACGGCTCGCGACCGGATGCGTTACTGGATGACCAACGAACCCGGACATTCCAAAGCGCCGGCCGCGGCCCGCATTCTTCGCCGGGTTGAGTTTACTATCGGCTCAGATATGGGCGCGCTGCGGGATGAATACCTCGAACTCACCGCGTCCTGCGCTGAAGAACATCCCCAACTTTCTTGGACAGCACGCAAATCTGCGGTGAAATGTCTTAGATACGAGGGACTGCTCCAAGAGGCGGTTGCAGAGTATGACGCCTTGATTGATGATACCGAAGACGAGGTCGAGGCGCTCTTCCTCGACACCGACCGGCTGCTTGTCCAAATGGACATCGACGGGCACGAAGTTGACGCTTTGGGCAGTTTGGACGCTCGCATCGCTGCCAACATGGAGCGGGTCGAGGCGATTTATGCGGAAAGACTTGCGAAGGCGGAGAGCAATACCGCACCCAAACGGTTCGAATTACTCGCCGCCTATCCTAATCCCTTCAACTCATCCACAAGGTTCACCTTCTCGCTTCCAGAGGCGGGGCTGGTGAGATTAGGGATTTACGACGTTTCGGGGCGAGAAGTGCAGTCGGGAATACGGCATTTTGCCGCTGGAACCCATACCGTCGGCTGGAAGGCAGAGGGTCTTCCTGCAGGCGTCTATTTCCTGAAGGCCGAGGCAGCCAACACGGTCCACACGCAAAAACTGCTGCTGGTCAAGTAGTATGCTGCAGCGCCTAACATTTGTTGGGATGGCGCTTGTCGCCATCCCCATCGCCGGCTTTTGTCAGCCCGATACTCTGTGGACGCAACCCTTACGGGATCGGCAGAATAATCGTGTAGATTTTGGAGATATTACTCGCGTCATTCGCACATTCGACGGTAATCTTGCCTATGCCGGCTATGGCACCAATGAGCGTGGCGATGGACGATGGGACAGCGATTTCAAGGTTGCGATCTCGGATACTTTTGCAAGGCAGATATGGTATCGGCTGTTTCACGCCAACATCGATGGGCAAGATGGGGGGGATAGGCTTTATGCTATATGCCAACTACCGGACAGTGGATTTACGCTCGCGGGATCACGCTTAGGAATAGTGGCGTTGCGAATTGATAAGTTTGGAAACCTCGTCTGGATGAGGTATTTTCTTGAAAGGGATGGTTTCAATTCGCCAGGTCCGGGTGAGATGAATATAATTTTGGCAAATGATGGCAATTTCGTCTTTGTTTCTTACCGGTCGTTATACAAGATAACCTCAGAAGATGGAGGTCTCATCTGGCGGAGAAATTTTGAAGGTCGACTTACAAGGGCGCACCTCACTTCAGACGGCGGCTTCTTTCTTGCCGGATTTACAACCGATCGGAGCAATGTTTATGCTGCAAGAACCGATTCGGATGGCGAACTTATATGGCAGCAGATATATTTAGATGATAACCAAACGGCGGAGCAATCTTGGACTTCGATCCCTTCTTCAGCGGGGGGTTGGATCCTGGCCGGATCTTCTCGGTTCGGCGGAGGGGGAATTGATTATTATCCTTTTCTTATGCATATTGGTGAAGATAGGGAGCTACTCTGGTATAGGCTTTACGATGATATGCGTGCCAATGGTGTCAGGCAATTGCTGGAGACTCCCGATGGAGGATATGCTATCATCGGCTATTCTGGTTCGGCCCAATTCTGGCGCACTGACTACTTCGGTGAGCGGGTTTGGCGAACTTTCTACCGGCCTATTGGCGCCATAGGAAATGCAGTATTGCCAATGGAAGATGGTGGCTATTTACTTGGTATTTTCCATTTTAGAGAAGGGATTCCCTTTGGATTGATCCGCACTGCTCCCGATCCTTACAAACCGCCTTACGAACTGGATGCATTGACCGATGCGCTCGAATTCGGAGAGGTGCCGCTTGATACCGTCACTTCCCTCGAATGCCGCCTATACAACTATGGCAGAAGATATGTCGTCCTCGATTCGGCGTCGTTTGCGGTGGGGGACGATGGGCGAATTGGAATTCGCCTCTACGCGCACGACCTCGACTTCCCGGTGCGTATCAATCCGACCGACACACTTGCCTTTCGCCTCTTCTTCCGCCCATCCGATGAGCGCGACTACGCCGATACGTTGACGTTCTTCTACGCCGACAGTTCGCTTTCCATAACGATGTCCGGTCGCGGCGTACCTCTCGCCGTTCCCGACGACGGCGGGATCGGAATCCCGCCCTACGCGATGCACCTTTCCGCCTTCCCCAACCCGTTCAATACAACGCTCCAACTTCACTACACCCTCCCTCGTCCCGGTCATTGGGCCTTGCGGCTATACGATCTCCGCGGCGCCGAGGTGATGCTCCTAAAGGAAGGCTTCCTGCCTTTCGGCCCGCATCAACTTCACTTCAACGCCGGCGCGCTCCCCTCGGGGCAGTACATGCTCGCCCTTAACGGGGCTTCAGGCATCAGAACGCGGCGGGTGGTGCTCGTGAAGTAAGCGCATCCGTCACCTTCCGTCACCCTTCCGTCACCTTTCCGTCACACTGTATCTCCTTACCATAGCATCAGATACGCCACAAGCGTGACGATGTGACGATTTTTTTTGCTACACCCCCCCCCGCAACGCCAGGGCATAGCGCAGGATGCGGGGCGAAACGCTGCCTATGCCCGCCGACCCCGCCCATCGTTGCAGCAGCGCGTTGATCTGACGCGGGGTGATGTCGCGATACGAAGCCGTGCAGAAGAGCGCATCCCGCGGAATACCCTGCGGGCGGTTGGCAAGATATTTTCGCAAATAAAATCCCGTCGAATAGGACAATCGGCGCGACGGAATGGTGAATGCACGACGGAGCGATGCGAACGGGGCTTGCCGCCATATTTCCTGACGACCGCGTCGCTTTGGAGGAAGCGCAGGATATCCTCCTGTCGCAGCAGATCGCATTTTCGATTCTCCCCGAGGAATGCGACCCATATCAAGATATCCCGTCGGACAATTTCCAACGCTGATGGCGGCCTTCCCGCCACCTGCTGACCGGCCAGAAATCGCTCCGCCGCTTCGCCACTGATTCAGAAGAATCGGCTTGTAATGCGAAAACTGAAAGTCGAAAGGACTCTACCTGTAGACAGCAAGATCGCTTGGAGGGCAGGCGTCCCAGAAATGAACCACATCCACTTGATTGCTTGGACTTTGTTGAAAGGGAATGATGTTCCAACGGTCGATAGGACAGCGAAACTCCTTCGTTAAGTATCCGAGCGTTAGAACAGCAATTGCAAAGACAGCAGCATTTCGGAATGTGCCTATCCATTTCCTCCTCAATGGAACGCGGTAGTCCGGCTGGCCCCATGTCAGATCAAGGCACCTTATTGACTCTATATCGCTTTCAACTGCCTTCAGCCGTTCTCTGCAAGTCGCACATTCTTCCAAATGTATCCTGCAGGATTCCGTCTCGTTCGACTCGCTAAGTTCAAGACAATATCTTAGCAGTGCATCTTCGCTTGGATGTGAAATCATGCCATCTCCATTGCAAGTATATTCTTCCTTATCTTCTTGACAGCATAAAAAAGACGCGACTTCACCGTGCCTATGGGCAAATCCAAAGCCTCTGCAATTTCTTCCAATCTGAAGTTTCCATAGAAGCGCAGCGCGACCACCTCGCGGTGGAGAGCATCGAGATCTGATAGCGCCGAGACCAACGCCCGCTGCCACTCATCGCGGATGGCGAGGCTCAATGCGGACGGTTCTTCATTAGCGACCTCGACTTCTCCGATTCCACAATTCTTGACCGCCGTGAAGCCTCTTTCAGCGCGGAGCGCTAAGCGATGGTCATAAGACGCCGCTTCCATTACTGCTTGACGGTCGTATCGGCTCCGAATGCGGCCCAATATGCCCGATATTGAATCACGTATTCGTCGTGACGCCTGACCGGGACCAACGACTCGGCGTGTTGGACATACCACTCGTAGAGAGGCTGGATCATCTCCGGAGCAACGTGGAATGATGGGTGGCGGTGATGGTGCCGCCGGTGGAAGCGGCTACGGATTCGACGATCCGGGCTCTATCGACGCCGGCGGTTCGATTTCGACGCCGAAGCGTCCCTGTTGGATGGCGAACATAGGAATCCCGCTTAACCTCTTGTCGGATAACGACTTTGTTATGCGACAAAGGTGCGGTGCAGGTGGGGGCGAATGCAAGTCATTGGTGGAGAGGGTAAAGCGAAGCGGGAAGAAAGAAGGATGTGTTCCTACCGGTGCGACCGCTTGACAGGCGGCCAGATCATTCTCTACATTACTTATTCTTCGCCCAGCCCGAACAGTGGAGCCAATCACCAGCCTACTCAGCCTGCAGCGCAACCGGAGCTTCTTGTGCCGGAAGCAACGAGCGAATCAACCTCGAACACCGAAGGAGGACGCTGATAATTTGTAGGCGTCACAGGCGATTGAGCGGACTTCTGCCCTTGGTCAGACCAATCGGAAGGCGGGCCGTGGTTCAAGGCAGGCAGGCTCTGGCGCTTCCGCAAGGACGAGAAGGACGAATGGACAATGGGCGCAGTAAGTTCAGTGTGTGGCTCAAATCATCCTATGTGGCTCTTGCTGCAGTATGACGAATGGATCAGCCTATCGCACTCTTTCGCCTGGTTTCAAAAGGTATTTTATAATATTGCCAAATGTCGCCTCGCCTAATCGCGCACAGCAGTAACGACACCGGTGAAACTCATTCGCTGGCGGATCACCTTCGCGCGGTCGCAGATCGTGCTTCTTGTTACGCATTTAGCGAATCGATGCAAGGCGCGGCACATTGGGCTGGCATCTGGCACGATCTGGGCAAAGTCAAGATCGAATTCCAAGAGAAACTGCTCAACGAGTCGCGCAAATGTGTACCCCACAAATATGAAGGTGCGTTCTATGCCTATCAATCGGGATGGCATGATGTCGCTTTTGCTATAGCCGGTCATCATGGCGGGCTGCCGAGCAAGGCTGATTTGAATCCCGCAATGAGAATGAATGGACAGGATGCATCTCGCCTTGTCGATAGGCTACTCTCCGAGATCGACGTAAGATGCTTCACTCGCGGCGATCATTCGCACCTACCTTTGCATCCTACTACCGCCCTTGATCTTCATATAAGAATGCTCTTCTCATGTCTGATCGACGCCGACTTCCTCGATACCGAGCGGCACTTCGATGTTGAACGGAAGGGAGATATCCGCGCCGAAACAAACTACCCTGACATCTCCCAACTCAAGGAACGTTTCTTTCTCAATCACGCCGAATTTCTGACGACGAAGGCGAAGGAGTTTGGTCTTGAACCGAGTCTGTTCGACCTGAGGAATAAAGTGTTCGATGCGTCTTGCCGGGCAGGAGAGAGCGCATCTTCACAGTTCAGCCTGACGGTCCCGACCGGGGGAGGGAAGACTCGCGCCGCTCTTGTCTTCGCCTTGACCCATGCGGTCGCGCACAACAAGAAGCGCATTATCGTTGCCTTGCCTTTCACCAGTATCCTCGACCAGATGGCAGACGAATATCGAGAAATATTCGGCGTGGAAGCGTTTCTTGAGCACTACACCGGCGCTGGCAGTTATGTCGAGAGCGCCGAGGGAACTGAATCCATTGAGGAGACAAGACGTCGCCTTGCGGCTGAGAACTGGGATGCCCCGATTATTCTCACCACGACAGTTCAACTCTTCGACAGCCTCTTTGCCAATTCAACTTCTGCTTGCCGCAAACTACACAATATAGCTGGCAGCATCATTATCCTCGATGAGGTTCAGACGCTGCCGGTCGGATTCCTTGACCCGATTTGCGACGTCTTGAAACAGTTGACCGAGAGTTACGGTGTAACATTGCTGCTTTCGTCCGCCACTCAGCCGGCGCTCGACAGCATCAAGAGTGCTTATCGGCTTACACCGACACCAATCATAGATAAACCCGAAAGACTATATCAGAAACTCCGCCGGGTGCGCTATGAAGTCGAGATTTCCGAGCCGTGGTCGTGGGAGCGGGTCGCGGAAGAGATGATGGCAAACGAACAGGCGATGACCATCGTCAACACACGAGCCGATTCGCTCAAGTTGTTCGAATGCTTAAATGAGCGCGGCGGCAGCGCCCTCTACCTCTCAACCTACCTATGCGGTGCTCATCGTCGAAAAGTCATTGAAAAGATCAAGACCTTACTCAAGGAAGGACGTCCGTGCCGATTGGTCACCACCCAGATCGTCGAGGCAGGGGTTGACATAGACTTCCCGCTGGTGTTGAGGGCGGTAGGACCGCTCGACCGGATTGTTCAAGCGGCTGGGCGATGCAATCGCGAGGGTAGGCTGGGGGAACGAGGGGGACGGATGATCGTCTTCCAACCGGCCGAGGGTAGAATGCCGCGCGGAGTGTTCGAAACGGGAGCCGGTGCATTTGTGTCGATCTTTAGACGGAATGCCTTCGATCCTGACGACCCCAAGACTTTCCCCGACTACTTTTCGGAACTCTACATCCTGCAGGGTAGCAAAGGTCTCGATGCCAAGAAAATACAAGAACTTAGGGATCAAAGAGTTCTTAATTTTCCTGAGGTTGCCGCGAAATTCTCCATAATCGAAGACGACTGGAAAGAGTCGGTGGTTGTCGGATATGGCGACCAAAGTGCGGACGAACGAGTGAGGCAAGTGCAGGAGAAATCTGCCCGTGAACCGCGCCGCATCTTCAGTGCGCTGCAACCTTATACAGCCGAACTCTATCAGCATCAAGTTGAAAAGGCAAGAAGGAATGGATTGGTAGTGGAACTGGATGGCATCCTCTGTTGGATGGGGAAATACGACTCATTGGTCGGTATTGCGCGCATTGAACAAAATCCAGAAAGCCATATTTTATAACGTCAAATCAGGATAAGGAGAATGAACAACAACTTGCTTGAAGTCGTCATCAGGGGCGAATATGCCTGCTTCACTCGACCGGAAATGAAGGTGGAGCGGGTCAGTTATCCGGTGATGACGCCGTCGGCAGCGCGAGGAGCGCTGGAGGCGATATTTTGGAAGCCGGAGATCCATTGGCGAGTAGTCAGCATCGCTGTGCTGAACCCGATCCGGTGGTTCTCGATCAAACGAAATGAGGTGGCAGCGCGCGCTTCCGACAGGTCGTCTCCGATTGAAGTCGAAGACAAGCGGACGCAGCGGGCGACGCTCGGACTACGTGACGTCGGCTACCTGCTCCGCGCCGAAATGGTCTTGAATCCTCGTTCCGACAAGGATATCGCCGCCTATCGAGATCAATTCCGCCGACGGGTGATCCGGGGAGCAGCGTTCCATCGGCCCTATCTTGGCTGCCGGGAGTTTGCCGCCGAATTCCGCCTGCCGACCGGTGAGGAGCAGCCGATTACAGGCTTCGACGCCGACCAGGACCTCGGCCCAATGTTCTTCGACAACGATTACGACCCGAAGCCGGCCGGGTGGGGGGGCAATGCCTGCCCTGGAACCGGCACACCCCTCTTCTTTGAGGCTCGGCTCGAAGCCGGAGTCCTCAACATACCGCAGGAGTTATACGCCCAACTGCGCTGGGCTGGAAGGAGAGAACAATGATCCTGAAAAAACTCAAGGAGTTCGCGGGGAGGGTGGAGTTGGCGCAATCCGGCTATGCGCCGATGAGTATCGCCTGGGTGCTCGACTTGGATGCTAAGGGCAACCTTTTGAGCGTGATTCCGACAACCAATAAAGAGAACCCGCGCGGGATCGTGCGAATGACACCCAACCCCAACCTTACCGGCAAACGCGCCAACGCCATCAAGCCGGGTCTTTTTGCTGACACAGCAGAATATGTCCTGTCCAAAGTGAGCGACGCTCGCAAAGACAAAGAGGACCGCATTGCGGAGATGCATTGTGCGTTCAAAGAGGCGGTCGTGACCTGCGCGGCGTCGGTGGATCATTCATCAGTGCGAGGAGTGGCCAAGTTCTATGAGCGGGACGACAACCTCACCCACCCCGACCTTAAGCCGATCGAGGGCGGACACAACGTTACCTTCAAGGTCAACGGCGTCTTTCCGATTGAATTGGCCGCAGTGCGAGAGTATTGGATTGCCTCACAAGGGGCTGCAATGTTGGAACGCTCGGACAAGAGGGGAATATGTTCAGTCTGCGGTCAAGCAGATCGGTCGCTTCTCCTTAACATCCCGGTGCCATTGAAGCGAGTGCCTGGCGGCCAGCCTTCCGGTGTCGCCCTCGTCAGTTTCAACGATGACGCTTTTGAGTCATTCGGACTTCAGCGAGCCCAAAACGCACCCATCTGTTTGGATTGCGCCGAAACAACCCACAATGCTATCAACCACCTCATTTCCACCGCGCAGCACAACTTTCGCCTCGGAAGCAAAGCGGTCTTCCTATACTGGACGCGCGACGACGATCCGTTCGATTTGAACCGCCTCTTCGACCAACCGACAGAGGCGGACGTCGGCGTGCTGTTCGAGAGTGCTTATCGGGGTAGGGGCGGGCACTCCGTAACGATGCATGCCGATCAATTCTACTGCTTCGCCCTGACGGGATCGGGCGGGCGAGCAGTCGTCAAGAACTGGATCGAAGCCTCCCTGCCGTCGGTCAAGACGTCGCTGGCGCGCTACTTCAAAGCGCAGGAGATCACGGGAGGCCGAGAGCAACCTTGGCACAAACTGATCGCCCTCGCTGGCGGCACCGTCCGCGACCTCGACCAACTGGCGCCGTGGGTGACGCTCGCCCTCGTCGATCACGCATTGAAAGGCGACCCGCTGCCTCCAGCGCTGCTAACGACGGCAATCCGCCGCTGCGCGGTCGGCAAGAAATTCAACGACAGCCGCACCCACGTCAGCCATGCGCAAGCAGCGCTCATCAAACTCTGCCTCATATCGCTCAAGCAGCAAAACCATAAACACATCACGGAGGACTGGATGGTCAAACTCGACCCCCAACTCGACGAGCCGGCCTATCTCTACGGGCGGCTCTTCCACGAACTGGAGCGGATACAGGAGGAGGCGGCGAGCGGCGTGAACAGCGTCGAACGGACGTTCGGGACGGCCGTCTCGACGCCCGTGTCGGCGCTCCCCCGCCTCATTGCCCGCGCCCGGCAAGCACATCTTCCGAAATTGCACCGCGATAAGAAAGGTATGGCGGTCAATTTCGAGAAGCGCCTGGGTGAGATTCTGGGGCTGCTCAGTCCACAGCACGCCTTCAAGTCGCGCCTGACGGCCGAGGAGCAGGGGCTCTTCGTGCTCGGCTATTGGCATCAGAAGGCGAGCCATTTCCAGAAGAAGTCTGCGGACGAAACAACCGACACATCAAACCAAACGGAGGAATGATCTATGTCTGCACTGACCAACGACGCTGCCAAGCGTCACGACTTCATCCTGCTGTTCGACGTCTCCGACGGCAACCCGAACGGCGATCCCGACAACGACAACCTGCCCCGCACCGATCCCGAAACCGGTCAGGGCATTGTCACCGACGTCTGCCTCAAGCGAAAGGTGCGGGACTATGTGGCGACCAAACACAACAATGCCCCTTTCCGCATCTATGTTCAATCGAGAACATACCTGCAGGACTTTAAGAAAGAGGCATTCGATGCCCACGGTCTAACTAAAGGCGAGGGCGACAAAGGCGATAAACAGTCTCTTGCACAGTACTATATGTGCAAGAACTTCTTCGACATTCGCACCTTCGGAGCGGTTCTCGTGGGCAAGAAGGGTGAAGGGTACAACTGCGGTCAGGTTCGCGGGCCAATGCAGTTGACCTTCGCCCGCTCCATTGATCCGGTGTTCGCTCACGACATCTCCATAACGCGCATAGCGTTGGAGAATAGTGGTGAAAAACCACGCGAATCCGATGACGAGAAGGCGACGCATGGAACGATGGGCCGCAAAGCCCTCCTGCCTTACGGCCTCTACCGCGCCTACGGTTTCTTCAACCCGCTTCTGGCGAAGAAAGCCGGCTTCTCGAGCGACGACCTCGCGCTCTTCTGGGAGGCGGTCGAAAATATGTTCGAACTCGACCGCTCGGCCGCCCGGGGGTTGATGGGACTAAAAGGTCTGTTCGTCTTCAGTCACGACCGGCCGACTGGCAACGCGCCTGCGCACCGGCTCTTTGAGTCCGTCGCCATCAACCTGCACAAACCGGACAAACCGCCGCGCAGTTTCGGTGACTACGAAATGGCGGTTCCACCGGAAGGCGCGGTTGCCGGCTTCGAGGGAGTCTCCTTTACGCGATTGGTCGGGTGAAGTCGCAGTCAGAGGAGTGGGAGGACGACCTCGCCGGAAGGCCGGTCGTCCTCCTCTCGATGCTCGAGCACTACTCCTACTGTCCGCGCCAGTTCGCCTTGATATACATCGAGGGCGAGTGGGCCGAGAGCGTCGAAACCTTGAGAGGCACTGCCGGGCATGAGCGCGTTGATGAACCGACTTCGGGCATCGAGGACGGTGTCCGTTGGGAGCGGGCGCTGCCTGTCTGGTCTCGTCGCTACGGCTTGAGGGGTAAAGCCGATCTGGTCGAGTTCCCCGGGGGAGTTCCTTTTCCGGTTGAATACAAGCACGGCAGCCGCGGCGGAATGGCACATTTCGCGGTTCAAATATGCGCACAAGCAACCTGCTTAGAGGAGATGTTTGGAATCGCGATCCCGAGAGGTGCAATCTACTCCCTCAAGGCACACAAGCGGAAGGAGGTGGACATCGATGATCAACTGAAGCAGGCGACGCTCATCTTGATTGAAAAGGTGCGGGCGGCTTTGGTCGCTGGCATTACTCCGCCGCCAACGAACGACCGACGCTGCGACAAGTGCTCGCTGCTGGAGTTGTGCGCGCCTGATCTATTGGCGAGTGAGAATCGCGGGCGGATTCGAAGAGCGGCGGAGGATTGCTTTGCCGCAAAGGAGCCATAGTGGAAGTTGCACTTAACACCCTGTTCATCACGACTGAGCCGGCATATCTCAAACTCGATCATGACACGGTAGTGGTCGAGCGGGAAGAAGAGCCGACCAAAACGCTTCCGCTGCTGGCATTTTCGAGCATCGTCCTCTGTGGGCGGATAACGCTTTCATATGCCTTAATCGCCCGTTGCGCGGCTGACGGCCGGACGATCACGTTTCTCGACAGTAATGGGCGTTTTCGGGCGCGGGTGGAGGGTCCCGTTTCGGGAAATGTCCTGTTGCGGCAGGCGCAATATATCGCGCTGGGAAATGAAGCGAAGACGACCGCGCTGGCGAGGAACTTCGTAGCCGGCAAGATCGAGAATACGCGTCGGAACATAATGCGCGCGGCGCGTGAGAGCGGCGATGCGGCATCGGAGGAGGCATTGCGTGCAACTGGAAGCAGATTGAGGGTAAGCCTTGACCGCCTCAGGACGGCTTCGGATATCGCTGTGGTGCGTGGGATTGAGGGAGAGGCGGCGCATCTATGGTTTGGGGTCTTCAACCATATGCTGTTGGCGGATCGGGATTGCTTTTCGATTGCCGGCCGCAGTCGCCGACCTCCGCTCGATGCGTCGAACGCACTTCTATCGTTTCTTTATACGCTGATCGTGCACGATTGTCGTTCGGCTCTGGAGGGGGTTGGACTCGATCCGCAGGCCGGCTTTCTCCACACATTGCGGGCCGGCAGGGTTTCGTTGGCGCTCGATTTGGCGGAGGAGTTTAGGCCCATACTGGGGGATCGGCTGGCGTTGACGTTGATCAACCGAAAACAGGTAATGCCACGAGATTTCATTGTTCGGTCGGGTGGAGCGGTTCAGTTCACCGACGAGGCACGGAAGAGAGTGTTATTGTCCTATGTTGAGCGCAAGCGGGACGTTGTCGGGCATCCTGCTTCGGGTCGTAAGATCCCACTGGGGCTGGTGCCGCATCTTCAGGCGCGGTTGCTCGCGCGTTTCATTCGAGGGGAGTTGGAGGAGTATCCACCATTTGTCTTAGCGTAGAGTTTTCAAATGCTTTACCTCGTTTGCTACGACGTCAACACGGAGACGAAGGAGGGGCGTCGGCGATTGCGAAAGGTGGCACAGGCTTGTAAGAATTTCGGCCAGCGAGCGCAGAAGTCGGTCTTCGAGGTTGACTTGACTCCATCACAATACACGAGTCTCGTCATTGCGTTGTTGAAGATTATCAATGAAGAGGAGGATAGTCTGCGGATTTACCACATTGAGGAGCCGTTGGATCGGAATGTCGAGAGTTGGGGGTGTCAGTCGTTGATCGATATTAGCAAGGGAGTGGTGTTGTGACGAGATTGCGCGAACCTTCGGGTATCTTCCTCCGTGCTTGGGGTTCGCGTTGCCTGTCCAGCAAGGGTTTCTGCCCGTTTTTGCGAAATTCTGGCGGGGGCTTGGAAGTGGCTCGAACCGGGTTCGCGGAAACGAGTGAGAAACCTTTGACGGGCACTGAAGATAAATTGGGGGAGTTGCACCCGGTCGAAAGGCCGGGTGAGGATTGAAACTTCCAAGCTTCGCGATTTGCGGCGGACAGCATAGGTTGCACCCGGTCGAAAGGCCGGGTGAGGATTGAAACACGATTTGCGGCGGACAGCATAGCCCAGGCTAGTGGTTGCACCCGGTCGAAAGGCCGGGTGAGGATTGAAACTCGGCGGGCTTGGAC
>VGIQ01000035.1 GCA_016867835.1 Calditrichota bacterium
GTTTTGCACTTCGAGGAAAACGACGACCGCACCCCGACCGGCGAGCCACTTTGCATCCCACCGAACGTCGAGCCGGCTGTAGTCGGGATAGCGGGCGCTGTTGCGAACACCGTCCACCCAATGGTAGTCGAGTTCCGGCCCGGCGACGGTCCAAATGCGCGGGGTCAAGGGCCGGCCGCTCACATAGCGCCACCGGACAGAAGGCGTTATTTCATCGGCATTCAAGGGCAGAAGCCAGGTCCACCACCCATACCAGGCGCGTTGAAAGCGGTTAAACGAGGAGTGCCGGATCAGACTTGTCGTCCAGCCTGCAACGATCGTCCCGACATGGCGAAAGTCGTAGTCGGCAGGGAACTCCTCCAGAGAGTTATCGGTCCTCGAACGGCCGTAACTGTAGCCTATGGTACCATACCAGTCGGACTCCATCTTCTGTTGCAGCAGCAGTTCAAGCCCGCGCGACTGCCGTGAACCGACCGGAAGGTGCCGCCACGACCGAAACGTCGGGTCGCTGCTCCGTCTTATGTCTTCCTCGAAAACAGGCAGGTCGCGGTAATCCTTCTGATAAATCTCGATGCTGGCCAATGTTGAAGGGCGCAACAGGTAGTTCAGTCCGGCAATATAGTGATCGGACTTGCGGTGAGGCAGTTTCTCGTTGCCGCCGAGGGGGTCATAGTGATAGACGATCAAAGTCGGCGCCTGATAGTATCGCCCCGTTGCAAAGGTGAGAGTAGTTCGGGGATTCAGGTCGATGCGCAGCGCCAGTCGCGGCGCCAGATAGTCACGCCCGGACAAGTCGAAGCCGTCGTAGCGCAGTCCCGCGGCGACGGTCAGATTCATTGCGGGACGCCAGCGATACTCGGCGAACGCGCTTCTCTTGAGCGACTCGCCGCTGCGCCGAATGAACCAGGGTGGTGAAACAACCGTCGTATCGGCGACGCCATCGTCATCGAAGTCATAGCCGACGGTATCCTGCTCGAACCAGCGGTCGAGTTCAAACGAAACCGGCTTGAGACCGATTCCCACTGTCCAGTCGTCGCGACCGATGCCCTTGCCCGTGCGGGCGTAGTTCAACTGGTAATTGACTTCGGTTGACTGGTTCAGGAATTCGAGACGGCGGTCAGGCATTTCGTAGGCGCGCTCGTCGAACATCGTCTCGAGCCGGGCTGCGACCCACTCATCGTAACCGGTCCTCCGCAAATGCCGGAGGCGCAGTCCGATAGCGCTGCGACCATATTTCGCATCGACGGTCTCGGCACCGCGCGACCAGGCATCGGGATCGTCGGCTTCGATCGATATCCAGTCGCGGCTCCAAATGGTGAATAGACTGGCTCTTAGGAGCGGCGAAGGAGTAAAGGAGACCTTGGCCTGAGCGTCCCAGTAGTGCGGGACGGCGGTCAGGCCGATCGGGCCTTTGATTAAGTCGAGATAGGACTTGCGCGCGGAGAAGAGGTAGGTGCCGTCGCCAATCCCGGTCGGGCCTTCGAGGTCGAGGCCGGCACCGGCCATCGAGACCGAGACCTCGCCCGAACGCCGGCTGCGATTGCCGTCGCGAAGGTCGATGGCCAATACCGACGAGAGGCGATCGCCGTAGCGTGCCGAAAAGCCGCCGGTGCCGAAGTCGATCTCCCGCACGAAGCCGATGTTGACCGCGCTTATCGGGCCGCCCGAACTCGACTGGTCGGGGAAGTGGTTGGTATTGTCAACCTCGATGCCGTCGATGACGGTCAGGTTCTCGGTCGGGTCTCCGCCGCGAACAACGATTTCATTGGTCATATCGTTGGCGCTGGCGACGCCGGGCAGAGCCTGGATGGCGCGTTGAATGTCCTCGGCGGCGCCGGGTGCGCGGCGGATTTCCTCGCTCGCAAGCGACCGGCCGGAGATCAGCATCGCCGGCGTCGGCCTATAGAAGCGCGCCTTCACCGTCGCCTCAGCGCTCTCAATAGGGATAGATTCAAGCATGAACTCGACCTCAGCGATCTTGCCGGGGGTAACAGCAATGTCGCCCTGAAGCGCTGGACGGTAGCCGAGCGCGCTCGCTTCGAGGTGTAGCGTGCCCGCCTTCAGGCCAGCAAGGGTGAACCGGCCGGTCGAGTCGGTCGTCGTGCCAAGGTCGGTACCGGGCTGCATTACGCTGGCGCCTGCGACGGGAGAGCGTGTCGTTTGGTCGAGGACGACTCCGGCAACCGACGGCGGCCCCGGACTTGCCAAAGCCGGAAGCGCTCCCAGCCATAGGGCAGTTAAAAGTAGATGGCGCAACAAAGAACCTATAGACCTCGACTTGGAAGGCGGGAATCTTCCCGCTCCGAAGCGCGGCCGAGAACCGTCGGCCAGGTCTTTCGGCCGTTATTCTTCATAGATATAGTGAACGAGAAGCCTGCCCACCTGACCGAGGCTGGCCGGTGAGCACTTGTCGGGAGTATCGGCGAGGGTGTGCCAGTAAGGGTAGTCGAAGTCGATCAAGTCAACCGCCGGAATGCCGGCCCGGATCAAAGGGAGATGGTCATCTTCAACCGGCGGACCGGGACGTTCGACGAAAGCCGGAAGATCGAGTTCACGTGCCAACTGCCAAAGGCGGCGTCGCAGGTGCGGTGCGTAGCGTTCGCTGAAGAACTCCACCGGGATTTCGAGGTCGGCATCGCCGATCATGTCGAGGAGGATCGCTTCCGCGGGCATTTCCGGCACCGGATGCGAAGCCCAAAACTTAGACCCAAGGGCATACTCATCGTTATGGCCTTCGCGGCCAAGGTCTTCCCCGTCGAAAAAGGCGATGATTATCGGGCGAGGCGGAGGATTGGCTCCAACCAGGCGGCTTACTTCAAGTAGAACCGCCACCCCCGACGCGCCGTCGTTGGCGCCGGGAATCGGTTTACTGCGATTGGATGGGAGGGGATCGTGTTCGGCGCGGGGACGGGTATCCCAATGCGCGCATAGCATCAGCGGCGGGGGATCATTTTTCTGTTTGGGTGCGCCCGACGGCTCCTTTCGGGCTGGAAATCGAGCGATGATGTTGGTGAGGCGAAGCGGCTTGCCGGTAGCGGGGTCCTGGACGTCGAATGGCTGCAGTAAGACCTCGCCGCCGGCTTCCTTCAGTCTATTTGCCAGATAATCCCGACATTCAGAATGTCCTGTCGAACCGGGATTGCGCGGCCCAAAAGCGCATTGACGTTTAAGTTCAGAATATGCACGGTCTGCATCAAAGACGGGGAGCGGGGTTCGCGCCCGGGATTCGCTTGCCGGTAATAGCAGGAAAAGACTCGTGAAGCCTGCATGCCAAAGCCAACTTAACCTCTTCCCCATCCCGACTTCTGCACCTTACCACGAAAGCGTTAGTCCGACCCGCGGCGTTGCTGCGATGTCGTGCACCAGATGGGTGTATCCAAATCGGACGCTCTGCACCGGGCCAAGATAAGAAGGCTCAATCTCGATGCCGAGTCCCAGAGTTACCCAGCGGTTTCGGTCTGAGCCGCTCATATTTTGACCCAAACCAAAACGTGCCTTGACCACACTCCAGAACGAGAACTCCCCACCGATGATGAACCGGTCGGCCACATCGCCATAGAGGCCGGGCCGATACTCGGATGAAAACGTTGCCGCTTCGAGTTGCCATGCCAAACCGAGCACCATCGTCGTCGGAACGCCTTCCGAGTAGGTCTTAGACGACGGCGTCGAACCCTCGATGCGGCGATCCCATGACAGGACATTCACGAGGTCGTGGATCACGACAGCAAAGGAAGCCTCCTCCAAGGGCCGCCAGTGCCAGGCCAGGTCGAGGCCGAAGCCGTTGGCGCTGCCCTGGACACGGTCAGCACCCCCGTCGCTGTTGCTACCGAAAGAACTGTTGAGGTATTTGAGTCCGGCTCCCGCATTGCCGGGGATGGGCAGTCCGAAGCCTTCGAGGGGCATCCCGGCGGCGAGACCGATGGTTGTCTCGTTATAGACCTCGTCGCCGCTGGCAATGACATAGGCGCCCAGTCCGGCATTGCCTACAGCCTGCGGAGCTGCCAGGGCGATGTAGTTGTAAGATATGAGGTTGAACTGCTTGGCCCAGGAGAATCCAGCCGACCAGTCCTCGACCTCAGCGAGCATTGCCGGGTTCCAACGGGCAGCGTTTTCGTCCGATGCGAGGGCCGAGTAACTGCCTGCCATACCGAGCGGCCGGAGGCCGAGACCGATGTCTGCAAAAGCGCCGGGGCGGCCGCTAAGTCCGGCAGCCTGCGCCATAGGCGCGGCTGAAATCAGCATCACGAGGATGCCGTATAGATAATTGTTCATGGTGCTTTTAGTGCTCACTTGACGAGGACGGCCGAGCCGACCTTCTTCACTTCACCCGAGGGGTCTTTGGCGATCACGACCACGACATAGCGTCCGTTTCGCGCTTCGCGACCGCTGTCGGTGCGCCCGTCCCAGATAATCTCACCCTGCGAGCCGCGGCTGATAAAGCCCTTGGGAATCGGCGTGCTCTCCCGCAGCCGGCGGACAAGTTCCCCGGCCATATTGTAAATCCGGACGGTGACGATAGGCGCTTCAGCAAGGTCGCTGGTCAGGGTGAATTCAACCGCGCAACCGCTCGAGGCCTCTGGCGAAAAGGGATTGGGCCGGAACTTCAGGTCGTGAACACCGAGAGGCGGGCTGTCGTTAAGCAGCGTATATAGCCCTTCGATCTTCTCGCGCCGAATGACAACCGCGGTCCGGTCGGCGTTCCACTCGGCATCGGTGACGACATCCCACTCAATGCGGGTGTCGCTCCAAATGCCAACCTGCGGCGTCGGATGGACAAACCCGGACGGAACCGGCAAGGTAAAGACCGACCTGGTAGATGGAATCCGTCCCGAACTGGTCGTGAGGCGGTAGCCAACAGGCGCACTCTCGAATTTCGGCGAGAGGCGCATTACCGGCGGGAGGATGGGCCGGGAGAAATAGAGTTCCGTAGCCTGTCCTGCCGGCAGGACATTGGGCGGCAGTGCGACGCTGAAGCCAGCGCCATCCTCGAACCGGATGGTATCACTGCGTCCGCCTTCGATTCGGCCATAGACGGCCAAGCCGCGCCGGGATCGGTCGGGGCTATCGTCATTGAAGCCGGCTCGAACTGCCGGATTCATACTATCGGCAACGGTGATGTTTACCTGTCCGATGCGGCCTGGAAGCGTCTGATAGGTTGCGTCGAGGCTGTAAGGCCGGGGTGTCAACGTCCCAATCACGTCCGGCTCAACCCGCCAGGAGGGGAGCATCGGCAGTAGCATCCCGCTCGAATCGATGGCATTACCGAAGAGTCGAACCGCACCACCGGACAGAATGTTCTCCTTTACGTCGGCGCCGAGGGTTATCGAGACGACCGGCCGGTCGCCGTTCAGCCAGGCGAAAGTGCTCGTGTCGCGCAGGGTGACTTCGCCCTGATTCAGTTGCTGGACGACGGTGACGCCGATGCGGGCACGTCCCTGGTCAAGCGGCGTATAGACGACCGAAGTCGGATCCTGAGGATCGGGGGTTAGTTCGCCGAGCCGGTCGCCTAACTGATCGAAGCGAATCTGACCGGCGCGCAAGATGCGGTCGGTGATGTTCTGACCGGAATTGTCGAGAGGCTTTACGGTCAAACGCACCGGCACCCGCACCTGAGGCGGCAGCGCCGATTGTGTGCGCGACAGTTCGATATGGTCAAGCAGACCGACAGCAGTTATAGTAACCTCCAGCATCGATTCCGGTCCGCCGAAGATCAAGCCGTCCCGGGTCTCGACCTGGAGATAATAGGCGAGTGTGCCGCTGCGGGACTGGGCAGGGATGTAAGCATAGTAAGCGACCGAAGCATCGCTGCCATAGAGTTCGCTTCCATCCGGCGCCTGTTCATAGGTCGGCGGCAAAATTAGGTTGCTTATGGCACTTGCCTGCTGGTCTGTCGGCAAGCCCGATTGACCTTCTGCTGACCGGAAGCCTCGCCCGCCGCGAGGCGGCATGCCGCCACCGGCCTGCCGGACGAGCGGCTTGGAGGCGAATTCGAAGGCGCCGACATTGCGCCAATAGAGGTCTGCCTGTAAAACCTGCACCGCGTCGGGAATGTCAATTTGAACGCGGCCGCTGTCCTCAAAACTGAATGGCGGAGGGGGCGTCAAACGCCAGCCGAGACGCCACTCAATCTCGAGTCGTTGGTTGAGTCCGAGCGATACCTCGCGCGGCGCGGGCGGGAGTGCGCCGGTGAGGGGTTGAACGACGACGCTATACCGGCCCGGCACCAGATAGTCCGGTGTAGCGGCATAGCCACTCGCATCGGATATCAACTGGGTCGTATAGTTATAATCGAGTCCCGAAACCCACACCCGGCGGCCCAGGACCGGAAGGCTTTCAGCGTCGATCAATCGGGTCCGAATGCGTCCTGTAGGAAGTGCCAGCGACCGTGCGATTGTAGAGTCTATTGCCAGATGGAAAGTATCTGAAATCACCTCACTTAGCCCCTCAATGGTCGCTCGAAGCCGGTAGGTTCCGGGCGCTGCCACTGAGGTGAAGGCGAAGTTACCATTGGCTGCGGTGGTGAGGGTCGTTCGCTCGCCTGTGGTGAGGTTTTGCAAATAGACGACGGCACCGCTTTCCGGTGAGCCGCTATGGGTCACGGTTCCATTCACTCGCCCAAAACCGCGTATCGGGGCAAAGAGAAAGTCAATGTCGAGGTACGATGTGCCGGCAGCCAGTTCGACACGCTTTTCAGTCGGCACCGGACGGTAACTTCCGGCAGTTGGAATGACGCGATAAGACCCTGCTGCCAGCGAGTCGAAAATATATTCGCCAAACCGGTCGGTCGTCGTCCGCCCGACCCGAACGTTGGCGTTATTCTTTAGTTCGACAGAAATGGCTTCGAGCGGTATTCCGTCATCGTCCCGAACGGCGCCCGAAACAGCGTTCGGGATGCGCTCCATTCGCAATGTCAGGGACATCAGTTCACCCGGAGGCAGGTCGAAGACAGTATCCGGCGGAGCGACGAAGCCGTTACGGCCGAGGGAAATAGTACATCGTCCGGCATCGGGCGAGTCGAGGTTGAAATAACCCTCTTCGGTGGTGATGATGTCCCCATTCGTTGCGCCGCGAATGGTCACCCGGGCGCGAGAGACAGGATTCTCGTCCTGGTCCAGGACGTAGCCGACGAGTGCTTTGCCGTGCCGGGTGAGCCGGATGACAATCCGGGTCGTATCGCGCAGAGCGATATCAACTTGCGCGGGGCCGGTCTCCATCGCATAGCCGGCGGCTTGAACGCTGACCGTCGTTCCGCCCGACCTAAGACCGCGCAACCGGAAGGTGCCGTCGGCATTCGACCAGTTGAAGACTTGATCGCCGGTGGAGTTATTGGACGCAAGGATCATCCCGGACGACACCGGCGGGCCGCCGCCTTCGACCTCGAGTCGCCCGACGAGCACTCCGGCATCGGCGATGCGAAGGTTGAGCAGCGGACTCTGGCCGAGATTGACGGCAAGATTGGTGTTGTAACTGGTCTTACCGGATCGGGGGTCTATCCCCAGAACCATATAGTTGCCGGCTTCGACCGGGAGTTGATAATCGCCAAACTCGTCGCTTGTGTCGGTGCGGACGACGTTGGCAAACGAGCGCAGGATAACAACTCCTCGCGGCACCGGGTTGTTGTCGGTGTCGGTCAGCACTCCGGCAAGGCTGCTCGCAACCCGGCTAAGAGCCCGGTTGACCGCAACCGAACCGCTCCGGACGGTAAGATCTGCCCGGCTGTAGGTTTGATAGCCACGCTTCGTCACCTGAACACTATAAGTCTTCTCCGGGTCAAGGCGATTGAACTGGTAGTTGCCGTTGCTGCTGGTAAGTGCATTCAGAGTATCGCCGCGGTTGCTGACCAGCCGCACGCGGCACGATACCAGCGCAACGTTATCGCCCGAGCGGGTGATCCGTCCGTAAATGGCACGTTCGAGAGCAGTCAGGGTATAATCGACTTGATAAGGCTCAGCCCGGTCGCCGATGCCGGTGTTGATAGTGGTATCAAGCCGGATGTAACCATCACGCTCGAGGCGCAAGGTGTGATCGCCGCCCCGGACGAAAGTGAAGTGAAACTCACCATCGCGATTAGTGGATGCAGTGTCTCCAGCATCAAGGGTCACGCGAACATTTTGCAGCAACTGGTTGGAAACGTTCCGGACCGTGCCATTTATCGCTGCATTATGACGGACTACGACAAGGCTGCGACCGGCTATGGCGGAAGTATCGACCGCAACGGCTTCGAAAGCATTGGTGTAACCATCGACCGGGAGCCGGGTCGCGAGGGTATAGAGCAGATTCGGGAAGAGGCCTTCGATCCTGTAGTTTCCATCGTCTCCGGTGGTGTCACCGAATTGGCCTGCATCCGACCAGGCAAAGACCGGAACGCTGCCCATAGCCGATCCGTCCGAATCCACTACCCGGCCGGAGATCGTAACGAGGATACGGTCCAGTGTGAAATCGACACCGCTGCGTTCCTCGGTCAGCCCCACGCCTCTAATAGCAAGACTGTCACCGCCCCGGACGACATAGCCCGGACGACGCGCCCGGACCACAAAGTTGCCGCCATCGCCGCCCCGCAGTCTCAGCAGTCGGAAGGTGCCGTTCTGTGCGGTGTAACCGGTCACCATCCGTCCGGTCAGGAGGTTGCGGGACTCCACGGTGACATCGGGAATACCGATCGATCCCGCCAGGGCTGCCGTTCGTTGAATGACTATTATCGTCCCGCCAACGTCAAGATGGTTGGCTCCGATAGTGATCGAGGTGTCGCCGTTGGCGAAGTGCTCTTCGATACGTTGAGTCTGAACGCGGTAGCGGGTGTTGGGAGCCAGGCCTACGACGGTGAAATTGCCCTGGGCGTTGGCGGTCGCCCGATAGGTTGAGCCATCCGCCAGCGAAGTCACCAATAGTTCCGTCTCGGCAATGCCTTGACCTACCTGATTGACGACCCTACCGGATAAGCGCAGTTCGTTAGGCTGCAACCGGATGGTCATTTGTGTGCCGATGGCAACACCGCGGACGGTATCGGGATTCGCGGTGTAGTTGGCCAGCCGGGCGGCTACGCGGTAAGCAGTGCGGGGGTAGAGATTATCGAGGGTGAAGTTGCCTGCGGCATCGGTCTGGGTCTGGGCGAAGTTCCCCAAACTGTCGATCGCTGCGACCGCCACTCCGCGCAGCCCAGCGTTGTCTATATCCCGGACGATGCCGGTGATGCGCCCGTCGTTACGGATCATCTGCAGATCGACGCGAAGCGTCTCGGCGGCAGCGATGGCCGTGTCGAGTGCCGAACTGCTATAGCCGGCACGTGCCGGACGCAAGGAGAGGCGTCCGCCGGAGAGATTTTCGAGGGCATAGCGCCCGTCGTTGCCGGATAATGCCGAGACCTGACGGCCATTGGCCAGAGATGCGAAAACCGTCGCCCCGGCTACCGGCGCTCCGGCAGCGGTGACCGAACCAGTCAGACGCGATGCGAGAGGCTCGAGTTGCAGGTCGAGTCCGCGCCGCACCTGACGGCCGAGGATCGCGCCGACATTGATAATTCCACCGGCGAAACGTTGATGCGACGCTCGCAGGACATAGTTGCCGGGAATGATCCCGCTGATATTGAAAGTGCCGTCGCCGTCGGTTGTGGCGAACCGGCTGCGACCGGCGGTGCTGTCAAGCAAGGTAATCTCAACCCCGCTAATCGGAGTTCCGGCAGTGCTGCGAACGACCCCCGACGCGGAGGCGAAGTTCTCTTCGAGTGCGAAGTTGACCCCGGTACGGTCTTCACCGGCTTGAATGCGAAGGTTGGCTTCACCGACGGTGTAGCCGGCTTTGGCTGCAGTGATCTGATACTGCCCGGGCTGAAGGGCGAGTTGATAGCGACCGGATCGATCCGATTCCGTTCGGAAGGTCCCGGCATCGCCAATGGCTTGAATAACTGCAGATGCGAGCGCAACATTGCCGGATGTTACATTTCCACCTACCTGACTGGGCAGCGGTGTCAAGCGAATGTTAATGGTGATCTCGCCTTCGGGATTCAGGCGCGCAGTGGTGTCCCTGCCGGTCGAATAACCGGTTTTGCTCGCAATTACGATGTAGCGCCGGTCGGGTGTCACGGTTAGGGAATAGGCTCCCTGAACATTGCCGTTGGTGGTCAGCACCCGGTTCTGGTCGTCGAGTTGGATCATCTGAATCTGCGGGGTGTTTACCGGTCCAGCAGCGGAGGAGATGGTGCCAATGACGCGCGCGCTGTAGTTGAGCATGGCGAAGTTGCGATCTGCAACCTCCTGGCCGGGTTGCAAAGCAACTTCGATCCGGCCTTCGCCGGAGGCAATGAAGCCGTCCCGCTCCACGGTGAGCAGATAGGCTCCGTAGATGAGGCCGAAGGAGTAACGACCCTGGCGGTCGGTACGTGCAGTGTAGCGGGAGTTATCCTCCTGGCGGACGGCGGTTACGAGTGCGTCGTAGATCGGGTCGTTGCCGCGGCGCACCTGGCCTGAAATGGTCCCGGCGTTGTTGGCGAGGCTGAGGTTAATGCCGGAGACGCTCTGTCCCGGTTCGACAGAGATCGGACCTCGGACTGCGCTTACAAAGCCGTTGCGTGTGGCACGCACCTGATGATTGCCTGACGCCACTTGAAGGCGGTAGTTGCCGTTGGCATCGGTTTGTAATGTGACGCCGCCGGCCGCAACCGAGGCATTCTGCAGAGCCGCTCCACCGGCGTCGGTTACCCTTCCCGAGATGGAACTGGGATTTGCCGCCAGCCGCAGGCGCAGTCCCGAAATCGTCTCGCCGGGCTCGACGCTAATGGCGAGGCTGTCCTGCGCTGACCAGCCGTTGCGGACGGCGGTTACCATGTAATCCCCCGGCGGGACGCCGCGGTTAAACGCTCCTTGAGCACCGGCCGGAACGATGATCACTTCGCCGGCGGTGGGAATCATCCAGATTTCGCCAAGCCGGTTGGCGGGAGTGCCGTCGATCAGCAGTTGTCCGGAGAGTATCCCGGCTTGGGGCACAAGAGTGAAGTTGAGATCGACGTTCGACTCCCGCACGGTGACCGCCTGCTCGCCGGCTTCGAGGTAGAACCCCGGCTTGACTCCGTTGAGCCGCCAGACGCCGGGACCGACGGTAAACTGGTAGGTTCCACCTTCGGGAGTAAAGGCGCGGGTAACAGCACCGGCTTCGCTTGTCAGAAGAACCGTCGCAAGGTTGATGGGCTGCCCTGCGGGGTTGCGCACGTAGCCAGATATAGTGTAGCGATAGCGCGCCAGTTGGATACGTCCGTGGCGGTCGTCGAAGTCGTAATTCACACCCGATTCGACATCGACTGCCGTCTCGTCCGAGGGATGATGCCCGCGCGCACTGGCCCGCACGAAATAGGCGCCCGGTTCGAGGATCAACTGATACTGCCCGGCTACATTCGTTTCGGCGGTGCCCGATCCTTCATGGGCGATGCCGGCGGCATGCACTTCGGCCCCGGAGACCGCGAAGCCGGAGTCATTCACCACCGTCCCGACTATCGTTGCTCCGAGGGGCGCAAGCGAAAGCGTCACGGCCCGTTCTTCTCCCTCGGCAACACGCACTTCGTTGGAGACGGCTTCCCGGTAGCCGCTCTTGATGGCGTGAAAGCGGTAGCGTCCGACGGCGATATCCCGGGTCTGCTCACCTCCGTCATCGGTGCTGAAGTCAGGAATGGAGGGGCCTTCGATAGACTCGACCGAAATCTCCACTTGCTCCAGTGCAGCGCCATCGGACGTTCGGGTGCGAACCGTGACTTCGCCCGAAGCGGTAATGTAACGGAAGGCAGACAGCGGCGAGAGCGTCCCCCGCCCTTGACGACTGGCGGCCAGGACCTTCCACTTGTAGAGTCCGGCAGGAAGCACCTCTATGGCGGGGACGGCGATGGAGGTGAGCGTAGTCTGACCGCTCCACGCCGGAACGAGCGCCTGACTTCCGCCGGGGGTGGTCTCCTCGCGGCTCACATAGACGAAGTAACTCGCCGCTTCAGGAACCTGAGTCCAGCGAAAAACGATTTCCCGGGCGTTAGTCTGACTGTCGTTGGCGGGCGAGATGTTCTGCGGCCGGTCGAAAGGGGGATCGACCTCGACTTCGAAGCCGGCGACGCCGCCCGTTACCGTAGAGGTATAAGAAGGATTGTTGCCGTAGTTATTGAGCACCACCCAGGCATAGCGAGGCCGGTCGTCGCGGTTGCGGCTTCCGACCAGCGGCGGGGTGTTGGCGTTGTCGAAGAACTCGGACGGATCGGGGATGCCAAACTGAATCGAAGTCCCGGCGGTGATCGCCTGCCAGATGATGTTGGCGCCCTGGACACGGGTGCCGCCGTCTTCGGTCGGCTCGATCTCAAAGCGCTGATCGCTGACGATAACATGATAAAAAGGAACACCGCCAACGGCATCCCAGCGGAAAACCGGCGACACGGTATTAATTCCAGCCCGACCTTCGGCTGAGATCGGATTTACCATCCGAGGCGACTGATCGGCGATGCGAATGATGTTGAAGACGACCGAATAGCCGTCGCGACCGGCGTCGATGATGCAGTAATGATAGCCGACCGGTAAGGCGCTGCCGCGGAAGGTCAGCAAGCCTTCGGATGAGCGGACGACGCTGGTGAGTGTGTCGCGGTAGTTGCCGGGGGTTTCACCGGCATAGGCCGGCCCGAAGCGTAGCCGTCCCCGAACGGCGGGCGTCCAACGGATCGTAACTTCGTCGGAAAGGGCCGTTAGATTGCGCGGGATATCGCGCAATTCGAGATCGGCATCGGCGTTGTCTCGCCGTTCGAGCAAGCCGACATTGACCGGGCCAAGCGCCAGTGCGCCACCGGCCAACAGATGCAACCCCACCCCCAGGGCAAGCAAGATACCAGCCGCTGCCAGCCGTGAAGACCGGTTGAACAAGCCCGGCAACTTCCATAATGGAGACATAGTGCCTAAAAGGTATGAACCAGAGTGAGACGGAGAGCGTCCTCAGGGAGACCCATCAGGAGCGTTTTCAAGACCATCCGGTCGGTCAGTTCCATATCAAAGGTGAGTGCCAGCAAAGGGATGCCGAGAGGAATGTTGCCTTTGATGGGAGCGCCGGAAGCGTCCTTATATCCGGATATGACATCGACGGCCTGAACATAGCCCAATCCGGCATCGAAAATGAAGATGTCGAGGCTGGCCTGAACCGACCAGTTGGGCTTGAAGCCGCGCTTGTAAAGATGGGGGGTGCCTTCTTCGATGACTTCGTATTCGTAGGAAAGTTCTCCGAAGTATTTGCGGAGGGTGATCCCCGGTTTCATGAAACCGTCAGATTGGGCGGCGATGGCCAGTTCGGAGGGAATGTGAGCCGTCATCGTGGAAGCGGGAAGGAATTCCTTGGGATAAGTGCGGGTCATTTCGGCAGGGTCGGAGATCTTGGTCGGGTCAAACTGTTCCTCATCTCCCTGGGCATTCATGTTGAGGGGAGGGAAGCGATAGTGCTGAAGGTCAAGGTTGCCTTCAAGTTTGGCGTCACTCTGAAGTTTCAGACTACCTCCCAATAACCAGTTGTCAAAGCCTTCATAGATCATACCGAGCCGTAAGGCATTGGCGGACCCGTCGAACGCACCATTGGCAGAACTATAGTAGTCATTTTCCCACGGATCGCGTTCGTCGTTGAAGGCTGACTCGTTCCGGGCTTTCGACGTGATGCCTTCGGTCTGCCGGTGGGCATATAGTTGCATGACGATATCGGTGCGCTGCAGTGCTGCGCCCCACCAGATATCGCCGGTTTGACGGGCGCCGGCGATTGTCCAGGCGTGGGAGGTGAGCCGGACGTCGCCGTTCATACTGATGGACATAAAGGTTGTTATCTCGTCTTCGGTCTTCTCCTCTTTGGTCCGGATGCGCATCCGGAGTCCGCTGTAGATCATATTGACGTGCAGAACCAGGGGCTGATGATACCCGATGGCAACTCTATCCAGCAGACGGGGGATACGACCGTCGAACCAGTCTTCATCCGAGTCGTCGAGCGGGAACGACGCAGCAAAACCGGTCAGGAGGGCTCCCTCACGTTCAGCCATACCTTTGACTTCGGGATAGACCTTGGTAGTCTCCAGTTTAAAGTTTTTGGTCATCTTATCGACCTCTTCCTCGACGCGAGGGGCCGGATCCTGGAAGTTGGTAAGATTGAGACCGACCGTTGGCGCCGAGGCAAAGCCGATGGTGCGATCTTCGATCCGGCCCAATGCGGCGGGATTGCCGAAGACGACGAACGGCTCGGGGGCGAGAGGCGTGGTGAAGCCGCCTGAGGCACCCTCGACACCGGCGCCGGTCAGAAGGGTGGAGCGAATGCCGATCAGGCCGTCGATGTTGCCGCCCTGAAAGAGTTGAAGCCGGGATTTGGCGGATTGTGCGTGGAGCAAGTGCGGGGTGGCGGTAAACAGCAAGCCAAGAACGATGCTGCCCAGGCAGCGCCGTTGGAACATTAGGGACTCCATGGTACCGGTCGTGTGATAGAGGTCGCGGTGGCGGAAATTGCTTTCAAGATAAACTGCCGGGCAGCGCTTGTCAAGCGCAAACAGAGGGCGGTCGCGCTACGATGGCGCGGAGGCCGCCTCAAAGGTCGCGACAGCGCGTGTTTTAAGCCCGCCGCGAACCTTATAGTCGGCTTCGATCAGCATCTTCCGCGGCTTGACAGCGCGCACCAGGTCGTCCAAAACGCGGTTGACCAGATGCTCGTAGAAGATGCCGACATTGCGGTAGGTTAAGAGGTAGTATTTAAAGGAGCGGAGTTCGACGCAGAGTTGATCCGGCACATAACGCACGGTGATGGTGCCGAAATCGGGCAGACCGGACCAGGGGCAGACAGTTGTGAATTCGTCGGTTACGATTTCAATTTCGATAGCCCGGCCGGGATACTCGTAAGGAAACGTCTCGAGGAGCGAGGCGTCAATCGACTCGACGCCCTCGAAAGGTCGGGTCCGGCCGTGAGGTTCGAAATCCAAGTCGTGTCAGTTGTCGGTTATAGGTTGACGGCGCGACTTAGCCCCGAAAGCCCGCCTTTGCCCGGCGAGGCTATCGGCATCGGTCATCGGTTGTCGGCTGCCATAAAGGAGATTTTGGGATAATGACTCGAAAATGACCTCCGACCACCGACGACAAATGCCCCTACTATTTCAGCAATGCCATCTTACGGGTTACGACCTTGCCACCGGCTTCGAGGCGGACGAAGTAGATACCCGCAGGGATGCTTTCGGCGCGCCAGACGATCTCGTGGCGGCCTTCATGCCGGACTTCGTCAACCAGACTATCCACCTGCCGGCCGGCAATGTCCCAGACCGTTAATTTCACCGGCATTGTCCGTTCGACCGAGTAGGCGATGCGGGTCTGCTGGTTAAACGGATTGGGCCGGTTCTGGCCGAGACCGAAGACCCTGGCGAGCATTTCGCGGTCAGCGACCAGGTCGGTCGTATCGGTATCGGGCGGCTCTTCGGGCAGTTCAAGCAGGATGTGCAGTTCGATCGGCAAAATGAACCGGCCTGGATCGGCGTTATGGGAGAATTCGATATCTACGCCGTAGATTCCAGTGTCGAGGTCGGCGCTAACGAAGGTGAAGTCAATCGTCCGGGCGTCACCGGCATCAATGGTGTCAGATTTCGGTTCGTAGGAGAGCCAACTGGAGTTGGGAGCCAGTTCGAAGACACCGACCTTATCGCCGGTAGGATCGTCTATGACCAGCGCAAGCACCCATATCAGGTTGTTCCATTTGGGTGTTATATGCATCCCCAGACGGCTCATCGCCGATGCTGCAAACTGACCCGGAAGATTAGTGAGGTAGCGAACTTCACCGGTATTGACGTTTAACTTGTAGATCGAAATGTTTGCCGCCTCGTTATTCTGCACCGGCTCATTATCTGAAACGATGTAGAGGTTGAAGCCGTCCGGGTCGTCGCGGAACCAGGCCATACCGGTGGCGCGAATCTGGGCGTTATCGCGGGGGTCTATCTGTGCAATGGTCCGAACCACGCCCAGCGTATCTCCGCCATCGTTGATCTGAAAGACCCGAATCGCTCCCGTGAGCATCGAAAGATAGACGGTTCCGGTTGCCGGATCGATGGCGATATTACGCGGTCCGGAGAAATTCGGGGCCGAGACGAAGAGGCTTGACAAAGTGTCGCCGGTCTCGGGATCGAAACGGAAAATGCGAGAAATTGCGCAAGCCCCCCAAATGGCTCCGTCATAGAAGTCCATATCCCGGATACCGTATTGGCTCGGATTGACATTGGAGTTTGGCCCGACAAACGGAGTCAGAAGCGTGTCGATCAGAACTCCGCGGCGGTTGAAGCGGTAGATCGGCTTACGGCGCTCGACGTCGCGGTTGGCCGCGGCGGCGACATACCAGTAGCCATTGGCATAGAGCACGGCCTGGACGGCTGAATCGTGCAGTGTGTCGCCGGGCGAGAAGATCAGAAGCGGATCCCAAGCCTCGTCGGGGTCGTCGCGGCGCGGTTCGCCGGGCTCGTCATCTTCGCGCTCACCGGCTTCTTCCTGAATATAGATGTAGCGGGAGTTGAACCAGAGTTGGCCGTTGCCGCTATTTTGCAGGGTGATGGTCTCGCGGTGTTCGCGCTCGGCGAGGGAATCCTCGACACCATCGTGAAGCATGTTGACGGTCAAGCTGTCGCGGCCGAAGGTGAACTCGGGATGCGCCAACATTAGGTCCACAAATGCCGTTTCGCCTTCGCGAATTTCGATGTCGGCTACTTCGGCGTCGTTGTAGAATCGCTTCGAGGCGCGGAAGACGTAGCCGGTATCGACCAGCATTTCGGGGATTTCGTATTCGCCGTTGGCGTCGGTGATGGCAAAGAAGCCGAAGGTGGTGCTGACGAGAGCGCCCTCCACTGGTGCGCCGGTAGCGAGGTCGGTGACCGTCCCGCGTGCACTTCCGATGCTAAACTCAACCAGCGTTGTGAATTTGATCGCCCGGCCCGCCACGATAGTATCGGCGCCGGGATTGCGGGCATTCCAGTAAACTACCTCAAGTCCATCGGTCTGGTTGGGACTGCAGATCCCGATAGTGGAATAGGGTGTGTCCCAACCGTATGAATTGCGTATATCCCGGATCCGGTTATACTGGAAGATGATATCGCCATCGCCTGTAAAGGAGGGATAGAACTGGGGGTCGTGCAGGATGACCTGGAACGAATTGACGACCCGGGACTCTCCGGCATAATTGGGCTCGAACCGGACGACATTGCTCCATTCGACGATAAAGCGATGATCCTCTTCGTCGAACCATGCGAAGACGCCGCTGGAATCGCCGCTGACGATGGCATCAGCCCAGAAGGGAGCAATCATCCCGGGGGGATTCTCCGCACCGGGTATTTGACGATGCCGGCCGCCCATGGCAAAACGAGAATCGCTCATCGCGATCCAGCCGTTGCTGTTGACGGTCATCCTGTTGAAGCGCTCGCCGTAGTATTGGAAGGTGAAGGGGAGATCAACCAGCGCACTGGTGTCGCGCGAACCCCAAATCTCATTGGTAACCGGCTGACGATCCGGGACATCGTTCAACCTGAGGTTGGTTCCCTCGCCATTGTAACGGGGGTTGATCTCAATCCACTCGTAGCGGGGGTAAGTCAGCCAGGACGTATCGGTGTTGTCGAAGCAGATGTAGCCGTAGCGATCGGGGCCAAAAGGCTGACCGGGACGGGGTCGATCTACGACGATGGAGAAGAGAACCGTGTCGGCATAGCCATTCTCGGCGGCGAAAGCCAATCCGAGGTCGGCTCGCTGCCCACCGAGGTGGAACGGATGTGCCGACATCCTGAACGTCGCCTGTGACCGGCCGGTCTGATTGGGAGCGATCTCGGCAAAAGCCGCCTCGTTTACAGGAACCGAAATGGTCTGCGTCCGGCTGAAGAGCGTCCCGGTGAGCTGCGGGGAAGCGCGACCGCCCTTGTTGCGCAGGTTGATAAAGAGACTTGCGGCATTCGAGGGCCGGAGGGCGGCGCCATCCCATTCGATGACCGGCTCAACCAGTTTGGGACCGACAACCGGAATGGCAACGGCAGAGGCCCAGGATTCATTCCCGGCAGTTGCGGTAAGGCGGAACGAGGCCTTTTCACCGTGCGGGAAGCCGCCGCCTATGCGCACGACGAAGCGGGCGGCAACAGATTCCCCCGAGTCGGGCGTCTGGTCGAAGCGGGCGGCGCCTTCAACGACCTCGAGTTGCGGGTGATTGGCGGTCAATTCGCAGACTAGCGCACCCTCGGGACGCGACCGGCCAAGATTCGTGATCTGCACTTCAAGTTCGAGAACTTCGGTCGGGTTGGCGGTGCCGTCGCCGTCGCCGCGGCTGGCGCCGTCGTCGTCGTCGTCGATGGCGAATCCTGCCGCGCCGATGAAGTGGTCCATCCTCCCGATGTTATAGTCAGCCAGGACAGTGTTGAGATTATGGCCATGGACTGTCAGTTTGATGACGCCGCTCTGCGTCCAGGCCGGATCGAGATCGAAGGAAACAAAGCCGTCGGTGTCGGTCTTCTTCAGTATTTGAAAGACGGGGCCGTTTTGACCGGACTTGTAAAGACAGACCTTGACACCTTCGGCCGGAACGTCTTCGTCGCGGTCGTAGAGTACCCGGACGTCGAACGCGGTCTCGCCTACGCGGACATTCTCAGGACGTTGAACGGTGAGCCGTTGCGGCACGTTGGAGAAGACCTCGGTAGTCGGGTCCCCCATCAAATTGAAGATCCAGGCTTCGGTCTCCCAAGCCTCCATGTTGCGGTTTTGGGGATGCATGATGTCGCCCCGACCGGCATAGTGCGTGTAAAGTTGCGATTTGCCCGCCATAAGCAGCCAGCCTTGATGACTGATGCCAAGATTATAAAGGGCGTGGACGACTCCCGTCGAATAAACATTATTATGGCTGGTATAGGTGGCACCGGCGGTGCCTATCGCTCCTACCGTGCCGCCGTTCTGATTCACCAGGAACGCTTCCGTCCACGAGAGTGGATAACCCCAAACGCCAGGCTCTCCATAGTCTCCGGTATTGCAGGTTACCAGCATGATCAGAGGGAGCATCCGGCCGTTTCTGATGTTCTGCTCAGCAGTTTGCTGCTGAAAGCCATTCATTCGGGTGAAGCCGCGATAAATAAGAAGCGACACACCTGCTTGCATATTATCGGTGATGAACTGGGTCGGGTTGGGCTCGAGGTTGCCGGGAGCCCAAAAGAAGGTGTTTATGCGGTCATAACCATTACGCTGGAGAATCTGTCGGATCCAGTATTGAATGTCTATACTGGAGTAACCGCTTCGATAATCGGTCGAAGCCAGCGCTGCCCGGTGCTGCCAGCCGACCTGATTGCCCTCGCCTATGAAAGGCGTCGATTCATATTGAACTATCTTATTGATAATGGTGCGCAGTTCATTGTTGCCGCCATAGATGATCCGGCCTACGGTCGCTTCAGGCAGAATGTCGTTGCCATCCAACAACGTGAAGTCGTGATCCGATTCATAGGGGTTTCCGGCGCCGGCCTGATGATTGAAGTAACTGATTGTCGTGGCGTTCCCGCGTGTATTGTCCACATCGGCGCAAATCACCACATATTCAGGAGGAATGGCCCAATCGCGGTAGGCCGTGATCAACGTCTGACGAATGGCATTGGGGGAGACGTCATTCTGACGCAAGACGACGACGTTGAAGCCTTGACGGCGACGCCACTCGATTAGCGGCGCGAACTCCGCCACCACTTGATCCCAAGATTGTCCGGTGCCGAATACATAGACCACCGATCCGCCCTGAACCGCCGGATCGCGGCGCGGGTCGTCAGCCGGGGGGTTGATCACCATCTCCTGCACCAGCCGGTCGATGGACTCAGAGGGCCGGATGCGTTCCGGATCGGCAATCATGTTGACCCGGTTACGGTCGCTGGTGAAGTCAAGTGAAATGTCCACCGACTCGGTGACCACCAATTCGCCGGTGCGAGGATTCCAGCGCAGGGGATAGTAGGTAACCGGGATGATCCGGTAATTGCGCATGATAGCCGGCTCGCCGAGCACCACTGGTTCGGGCGGCCAGAGGCCGTCCACGACCGGGCGCAGGTCTTCGCGCTCGAAGGCAAGAGGCTTAGCGCCGCCGTTCAGCATCGCCATCTGAACGTCGGACTCGAGGGGGTTCTGATGAGGAAAAGGATTGATGCCGGTGCGGGTAGTCGTCCGGAGGTTCTCGACCTTGAGTTCGACGCCGCTCTGGGGAGGGATGAGGACGTGCCGCACAACGGCCGGGAGTTCAGGCCAGCCGCCCGGCCCTGCCGGCGCTTCGCCATCGAAGGTGAAGCGGTCATAACGAACGCCATTCACCTCAACTGAGGTCTGTTCGAGTTCGTCGAGTTGGAAGGTAAGCCGCGACTGAGTCGCACCGGCATCTTCGTAGGTTACACGAAGCGCGGATGTCTGCGACGCCTTGGCCGGTGAGGCGGCATCGAGCGGAAGCGCGACAATCACAGCCATCTGTAGGGCGGTGAAGAAGATGTGAAGCGGCGAAGCGAGTCTCATCGGTACTCCTTGACGAGCAGATCAGGGTCTTAAGCGGGAGTGACGCGGAGGCGCCTCTCCGGGTGGACGAACAACAGATATACGAGACGAGCAGACCGGACATAAGGACCGGACAGTCCAAGCAGTCTCTGCATCTTAACAATTTAATAAGCAAGTGGTGAAAAACAAGGGCTCAAGGGCTCGTGCGTCAAGTGTCAAGCGTCAAGTATCAGGTGCCAAGTGTCAAGTATCAAGTGTCTAATACCGAACGAGGGGTGAGGTTGAGCGTTGTATTGGGGGCAGGGGTTGCTTACCTTGAGGGTAATATGGTCTTGCTTCAATCCTTGCCGGCTGGTCGAGAGGGATCCGAAGCCTTCTTCGCCGCCCTCGACGAACGTTGCGACTGGATACGGGACTACCTTCTCGATCCGCGCTTTCAGGGTCGCTTCCACCCTCCCGAAATGGGCTGGGCAGCAACTGCCTATGTGCGCTACGGGGGCAAGCGGCTTCGCCCGGCGATTCTTCTCTTCTCGTGCGGAGCCGTTGGCGGCGACGAACGACTGGCACTGCCGGCAGCAGCAGCGGTTGAGATTTTTCACACCTGGACGCTCGTTCACGACGACATCATCGACCGCGATGCAATTCGGCGCGGCGAAGCCACAGTGCACGAGTTCTTCGCCCGGGAGCGCGCCGTCGGCAGGGCTGCTCTGAGCGAGCCTGACGCCCGTCACTATGGCGTCAGCCTTGCGATCCTGACCGGGGACATTCAACACGGTTGGGGCGTCAGCCTGATGGCCGAGTTGACGCGGCTTTCAGGATTGCCCGCCGATCTAACGCTCGACCTGATCGATGAACTTGATACCCGGGTCTTGAACACGCTGGTCGAAGGTGAAGTGCTCGATATCCAGTTCGCCTTGCAGCCGGTCGAGACGCTGTCCCCGGAGATGATCGAAGACATGCTTTGGCGTAAGACCGGGGCGCTCTATGAGTTCTGCGGCATGGCGGGCGCTATGATCGGCTTGCGCAGGAGGAGCGCACCGGAGATTGAAGCCGTGGGGCGGTTTGCCGCACTCTGCGGGACGGCATTTCAACTGCAGGACGACATCCTCGGCGTAACCGGCAATCAGCGGACGCTCGGCAAGCCTGTCGGATCCGACCTGCGCGAAGGCAAGAAGACGCTGGTCATTCACCACGCCTTTCAGCGCGCCACACCCGCCCAGCGCGAGCGTTTAAGTCAAATCCTCGGCAACGGCTCGGCAGGCGAGGACGACGTCCGGGAAGCGGTGCGGTTGCTGCGCGACCTCGGAGCGGTCGAGTCGGTCTCGCAGCGCGCTCGAAGCCTCATCGAGTCGGCCATGGAGCATCTGGAGCGACTACCCGATACGTCCTATCGGGATCTGCTCCGGCGGTGGGCCGATTATATGATTGCCCGGGAGTTTTAGAATCTGGTGATACGATCAGGCTCGAACCGAATGAACGTGGTAAGTTGCACTACTTTCCGAGGCTATGAAGTCTGCTGAGGTTACGATTTGGAACCGGCTCGGACTGCACGCCCGACCGGCAGCCAAGTTGGTGAAGATCGCTTCGAGCGGCAACTCCCAGGTCTTTCTGGTGCGCAACGATCAGCGAATCAACGCCCGGAGCATTCTCGGAGTGATGCTTCTGGCGGCCGATTACGGTTCCAAGATCCGCTTTGAAGTGGATGGTCCGGATGAAACAGACATCCTGGAGCAACTAATTGAGTTGGTGGTCGGGAAATTCGGAGAAGACGAATAGGCTTGGTAAAACGTGAGAAACCGATAATCCGGGCTTCGATTCGCCGGGTTATCGGTTTCGCGCTTTCGTAGCGGAGGAGGGACTTGAACCCCCGACACGCGGATTATGATTCCGCTGCTCTAACCAACTGAGCTACTCCGCCGCAAGCCGATTTGTAAGTCCAATATAGTCTCCCGATCGGCTTCAAGTCAACATCCCCCCCCTGTCCAAGGTGTCGGGTTGACATCTTGGTGAGTTGTGCCTAAATTGTTGATTCGCTCCTTCTATTCATACGAGCGAACCTGAATCGCTCCCATATCAGGGGCCGAAGACTCTTCGATCCATTCCCATAAGGAAATTCTATCGTGCGTTCGATGACCCTCAAGGCAGTTCGCGTGATGCTTATTGCGCTCATCACGTTAACGTTCGGCAGTGTGGAACTCTATGCCGGAGATGACGACTGGATGCGTCCCGGCGAAAATGTTGAAGCCGGGAAGATCTGGGTCAAGGTCAAGGCCGGCTATGCGCCGCTGACGATTGACCAGCAGAGCCGGCTCGTTAGCACCGGCATCGCCTCGCTCGACGCGGTCGCCGACGCCTTTGGGGTTTACCGAATGGAGAAGGCGTTCGCGATGAAGGAGACTCCTGCCGACCCGAAGGTGCCCGATCTGTCGCGCATCTATACAGCCTACTATCCTGAAGAGTATGGACCGCAGCGGCTCATCGAGGCTTATACCGCATGCCCCGAGGTCGAATATGCGGAGTGGATCTCCATCGACCGGAAGTACTTTATTCCCAATGACGCGCGGTATGGTGTCCAGTGGCACCTTGAACGTACCGGCTTTCCGGCGGCGTGGGACGTCTCACAAGGGTCGCGGACGGTATCGATCGGGATCGTCGATAGCGGTATAGACATGCCGTTCGACGAGTTTGGCGAACCGCACATCCACAACGATTTGGCGCCAAACATCTGGGTCAATCCGGGGGAAGACATCGACCGCGACGGCGTAATCACGCTCGACGACTGGGATGGTCGCGACAACGACGGCAACGGTTTCGTCGATGACTTCCACGGCTGGGATCTGACCGGACGGGACAACTGGCCGCACGACGAGTGGGCGCGCCGGGGCGGGGATGCGCACGGGACACACGTCGCCGGTGTCGCCTCGGCTGCGACCAACAATCAAATCGGGGTGGCGGGAGCGGGGTTCAACTGTCGGTTGATGATTGCGGGCTGCTATTCGTCACGGGAGGATGGGTTCATTGAGAACGGCTACCAGGGGATCGAATACTGCGGGATCAGCCGTGCCGGAGTGCTCAATTGCTCGTGGGGATCTCTGACCGGACCGAGTCAGACCCAGCAAGCCGTCATAAACTTCGTCCGGGGGCGGGGCACGGTCGTCTTCGCGGCGATGGGTAATGATACTGTTGCTGATATGCGCGGGGACCGAGTGCATCACTACCCCGGGGCGTATGATGGCGTCATCGCGACAGCAGCATCGAATGAGAACGATCGCAAGACCGGATTTTCCAACTGGGGCGATTTCGTCGATCTGGTGGCGCCGGGCGAAAACATAGTCTCGACCTTCACCAACAACAACTACATCTCCTACTTCGGGACGTCGATGGCGTCGCCGTTGTCGTGCGGACTGGGGGCTTTGATGCTCTCGAGGCTGCGCCTGAACGAAGCCGACCTCCTGACCCGCATGCAGGAAACCGCGGTTAATATCTCCAACCTGAACAATAATTTCCCCGGCATCGTCTATCGCATCGACGCGGGCGAACTGTTAGGCTCGACCGAGCCGCGCTACGAATTTCCCTCCTTCGACCTGGTCTGGGATGGCGGAAACAACGACGGGCGGATCGACCCGACCGAGCACGTCTATTTTCGGATGACGGTGCGCAACCGGTCGCGCTACACCGGTGCGACAGGAGTGCGGCTTACGGTTACCAACCCCGACACGACGATCCGCATCCTTCGTGGTGAGATCGACATCGGCCGGCTCGACATCGGCGAATCGATTCTGCTTTCCGGCCAGAACATGCCGCATATCTATGTGTGGCACTACTCGCGACCGCACTATTCGACATTCACCTTTACTCTTACCTCCAACGAGGGCACGCCACAGGTCTTCGAGCGGAACTACACCATCGGGCATCCCTATTATCTACTGCTCGACGACACCGAGGGCGGAAACGCGGCAAACTACATTCGCAGCGATCTGAACGACAGCGCAATTG
>VGIQ01000036.1 GCA_016867835.1 Calditrichota bacterium
CGAAGGCGATAGGTCGGATGACGAGAGGAGAAGTTCTTTGAGGTCGTCCGTCCCCATCCCGCTGAAGGCGTCGTGCAACGGCCGGTGGGCGTCGAGCGTATGGCAGAGCGCGCAGTTGCGTTCCCAGACCGCTTTGCCATGACCGGCGGTGATGCCCTCAACTTGCAGTCGCGCATCGCCGGGGCGGCCGCGGGTGCGTCCCCAATCGGACCGAAGGTCCTTCGCAAGGGCTTCGGATGCACCGGACAAGTAGGCGGCAATCTCCTCTGCTTCGTCTTCGGTGCCGAAGAAGGGCGGCATAGCCCCGCGCATCAGCCCGGTTCGGGGGATCAGGTGCTCGAGGTCGCCCTCACTCCAGCCCCTTTCGGCGATCTTCCGGGCGAGTCCATTGTAACCCTCGAGGCTGTGGCAGGAAGCGCAGGCAGCCCGGTAGAGGTCTTCGCCGCGCCGCGCCGGGTCGGAGTGCTTCCACTTGATCGATTCAACCAGTCCAGCCTCGCGCAGCCGGCCCGTATCGGGAACCGCGATGCCGTTGGAATACATATAGCCGTGGATCACGAAGGGCTTGCGGCTCGCTTCACGCTCCCACTCGAAAGACCCGAAGAGCACCAGCCCGACAGCCAGCAGGAGGACCGCTTCGGCGCGCTCCATCTTGCGCGGTCGAAGGAGCGGGCTTAGGGTAACTCCGATGGCTGCAAGCACTGCACTCCATATGCCGGCTTGGCGGGACAATTCGAGCGCCTTCCAGTTGCCGGCGAGGTAGTTCGTGACCGAATCGGGAAGGGCATTGAAATACCAGTAAGCCGTCGGCACGAGGAGGATCAAAGCCGGTAGCGACCAGTAGGAAGCGATCCGCAGGACGCGCTCCTTGAGGGCCGGATCGGCCAGTTTCGATCCGGTATAGAAGGCGAAGAGCCCGGCCATGAAGAGCGTCAAGAGGGTCCGGAAGACGAGCGATGGCAGGTAGGTCGGGTTGAAAAAGCCGTCCCAGACGTTGTAAGTCGCGAGCCAGTCGCCCGGGGTGAGCATAAAGGTGATGATGCCGTTGATCACCGCGAGCGATCCCCACGCAGCGACGAAATAGACCCCCATCACCTGCACATGGCGCTTCGGCGAGAGACGGTCCCAGCCGTAGAAATAGACCAGCGAAGCGCTGATCTCGACGACGAACATAACCCACTCGACCGCCCAGAACCAGACGAAGATGTGGATGAGAGCCGACGTCGCGGCGGGGCTGATGAGGCCGATGGTGAACCAGATGCCGACGCCCGAGAGGGCTCCGAAGACGAGCGTCAGGATCAGAAAGAAGCGGCTGTGCTCGCGAACATAACCGAGCAGCGCCGCGTCGCCGCGCCGGTGCGCTACCGATTCATAGACGGCGAGAAATAGACCGCCGCCGATGGCGAAATGGGCAATGAAGACATGTGGGATGGCGACCAGCGCGATCAAGAGCGGCAGGCCGAATCCGACATCCCAGACCGGGAAGTTCATAGCATCTCCCCCAAGTTGGACAACGTGCTCACAAGTTAGGCCGGCACAGGCGGGAGTGCAACGAAAACGAGGCCGCGGAGGCGAAACTGTTGACGAACGGGAGGACTGGCTTTATCGGCTTGCGGAAGGCATTACTAACGAACTCAGAACCATCCCTGATCCAGCGATCGGCGTTTGCTGCTTTCACCTCTGGGGTGAAAGCCAATTGTGCGGTCGGATGTCCTCATCTGACCTTACCGCCGGATTAGGGAACCATCTTGTCTCCTCCTCCCCCGCGAAGCAGGGGGGAGAATGCAAAACACACTGCATTTGGTAATAATGACGGAAGACCAGACGCCTGCTTTCCCTCACCCCCCCGCGCCTTGCGCTCCCGACTGCCGGCTTCTATATTGAAAGGTTATGCCTGACAAACCCCGTATCACGCCCGCGCTGCCCCGGGGCATGCGCGACTTCCTGCCCGATCAACTGGCGGTCCGCCGCCGGGTGATCGAGACGCTGCGCGGCGTCTTTGAACTCTACGGCTTCCAGCCGCTCGAGACGCCGGCGATGGAACGGCTCGATGTCCTGCAGGGCAAATATGGCGAGGAAGGCGAGAAACTCTCCTATCTGGTCTTGAAGCGGGGCGCCGAGTTCGAGCGGGCATTGGAGAAGGTTAAAGCCGAGGGGCTGACCGGAGCCGAGGCGCAACGGGAACTGGCGGACCTGGGTCTCCGCTACGACCTGACGGTGCCCTTGGCGCGGGTGGTGGCGATGAACCAGGGCAAACTGCAGATGCCCTTCAAACGGTATCAGATCGCTCCGGTCTGGCGAGCCGACCGCCCGCAAGCCGGCCGTTACCGCGAATTCACCCAGTGCGACGTCGATATCGTGGGGACCGATTCGCCGGTCGCAGACGCGGAGATTATCGCTCTAATTGTCAACTGTTTTGACCGCTTAGATTTGGATGTCAGAGTCGTCTTTAACGACAGGCGACTCTTGAGAGGTGTCGCAGAATCCGCCGGCATTCCAAAAGAACAGTTTCAGGAATTTTGCACCACTTTGGACAAATATGACAAAATAGGCAGGGATAATCTTGTAAAAGAGTGGCAGGCGAGAGGAATCAAAATTGATAGGCCAATCGCTTTAATAGAAATTCTCGAATATGATGAACTCGAGAACATTGACCGCTATACAAAAGGCAGGATCAAATCAGTCATTAGTGAGATCGAGGCTATTAGGTCGCTTGCGACACGCTTATCTCGAGATGATGCTATTGCATTGGAGCTTAGCCTCGCACGTGGATTGGACTATTACACAAGCACTGTTTTCGAAGTGAGAAGCGAGGAAGTTTCCATCGGGAGCTTAGGCGGTGGCGGGCGGTATGATGGATTAGTATCTGCTTTCTCAAAAGAATCAATCCCTGCCGTTGGAACATCATTTGGCATAGACCGGATAGTCGATGTTCTTCGTGAATTTGGATTGAAAGACAAGAAAACATTGCCAACTGTTGCAGTTCTATCCTCAGTGCCATTTGGGCGACAAATAGATGGTTCGATTGTAAGAATGCCGGAGGCAACAAAGAAGGTTTGTGAGTTCATTCGCAATGACGGCATTCCATGCGAGATTAGCTATTCGCCTGATGCCCCTCTTGGCAAGCAGATTCAATTATATGTACGCCGCGGGGTTGATTATGCAATTTTCCTAGACAATGAAATGGCTGATTCTGAAGCGTTACCTATTGAAATTAAGCATCTTGCCACCGGTGAGCAGCGCACCCTCACCCTCGCCGAAGCGGTGAAGTGGATTAAGGAAACGAAGAACAAAGGACTATGACCAAAGAACTTAATGTCGATCGGACCGGACGGGTCGCTCTGCCGGCCGAGGTTCGCAGGCGCCTCGAAGCCGAACCGCGCCTGAAACTCCGCATCAAGGATCTGCCCGATGGCAATTTCTTGCTCGAGATCGGTTACGACCCCCTCGAGTGGAAAGGCATCATCAAGGATCGTGGCGTCAGGCTAAGCGTTGAGGAGATCATTGCCGCCGTAAAACAACGCGGTAATCGCACTTGATCGCACTCGATACCAATGTAGTGATCCGACTCCTAATGGTGTCAGCATCAACATTAGCATTAGTCATCGGACTTCAGTTCTGGATTCCGGCTTGCGCCGGAATGATGAGGGGAAACCGGACTGACACTACCGGAAGATTTCTACACCACCATCGGACTTGAGGTCCACGCTCAACTCCTGACGCGGACCAAGATGTTCTGCCGCTGCGAAGCCGCTTACGGCGAAGCCCCCAACAGCCGCACCTGCCCGGTCTGTCTGGGGCTGCCGGGTGCGCTTCCCGTCCCCAACCGGAAAGCCGTCGAGATGGCCGCCCGGATGGGGCTTGCCGTCGGGTCTCGGGTCGCCTTCAAGACCAAGTTCGACCGCAAGAACTATTTCTATCCCGACCTGCCGAAGGGCTACCAGATATCCCAGTTCGACCAGCCGCTCTGCGCCGGCGGCGAGGTCGTCATCCGGGGTAGTTGGGGCTTGAAATCTGTCCGCATCATCCGCATCCACCTCGAAGAGGATGCCGGCAAATCGTCGCACGACGACACCGACGGAACGCTCGTCGATCTGAACCGCTGCGGCGTGCCTTTGATCGAGATCGTCTCGGCGCCTGACCTTGCATCGCCCGAGGAGGCCTATGCCTACCTGCTCGAAGTCCGCCGGCTGGTGCGGTGGCTCGGCATCTGCGACGGCAACCTCGAGGAGGGCTCGCTGCGCTGCGACGCTAACATCTCGGTCGCGCGGGCTGGCGATCCGCCCGGGACGCCGGTCGAGATCAAGAACCTCAACTCGTTCCACGGCGTTCAGAAGGCGCTCTATTACGAGATCGATCGGCAACAGGCGGCGCTGGCGAATGGCGAGCGGATCGTCCGGCGGACGCTGCTCTGGGATGCCGGCAGGGGCGAAACGCGGGCGATGCGGTCGAAGGAGTCGGCGCACGACTATAGATACTTCCCGGAACCCGATCTGGTCGAACTGGAACTAACTGCGTCGTGGCTTGCGAATATCGAACTGAGCCTGCCGGAACTGCCCCCGGCAATGCGCGACCGGTATCTGGCGCTCGGCATCAAAGCCGACGACGCCGAAGTGCTGACCGCCGAACGTGAGATCGGACTCTATTTCGACGAGGTCTTGTCGCACCTGCCGGGCGATATGCCGCGCGCCGTCCGGTGGGTCGTTGGCGAAGCGCTCAGGTGGCGAAAGGAATTAGGCGGCGGCGAACGCTTCATCGTCGAAGCCTCTGCAACCTGTTCGCTTGCCAGATTGGAAGCCTCCGGCGCCGTTTCCACCATCGCCGCCAAGACCATCTACGAAGAAATGGCGCGCACTGGACGCAGTGATTCTGAAGCGATTATGCGCGAAAGGAGCCTTGAACAAGTGCGTGACGAAAGCGCGCTCGAAGTCGCCGTCCGCAAAGTGCTGGACGACAATCCGTCCGAAGTGGCGCGTTACCGAGCCGGGGAACTGAAGTTGAAAGGCTTTTTCGTTGGTCAGGCCATGAAGGCAACGGCGGGCAAGGGCGACCCTAAGGCGGTAGGGGAGATCCTCAACCGGTTGTTAGGATAGGGAGAGGTGGTGCCGTAATATCACTCTGCGACTTTATCTATGCGTACACGCCTTGAGCACCCGCTGAACACCTCGCGCCTGCATCTATCATTTTGCTCTCCCCGAACTGCGCAGTGCATTGAAGGCTCCGGGCAACGAGGATCAGCAGGATGCACTTGAGATTTTGATCAGCGGCCATCGACTCAGAGATATTATAGTGAGGTGCAGATTATTGTTGCCGTTCCTGGAGGGCGGACATTCCTGTCCGCCCTGATGAGAAGTTCCTATAAGGCAAGGGCAGCCCAGATAGTCCGCCCCCCAAGTCAACTCTTTCTGCACTGAATAATAGTGATTTGCCGTTCGATCTGGCAATCTGAATCAATAGGACGCAAATCATTGCGCCCATGCCGGTCCTCACTTTGACCCGCCGCGGCTTACTTCTCGTTAAGGCGGCGATCGGAGCCCTACTGCTCGGCTTGATCGCCTGGACGATCGAGCCGTCCCGGATCCTGTCCGCGTTGCGCGGCGCCGAGCGCTCGTCGCTGGCTGTGGCGGCGCTCCTGATGCCGGTCAATCTGGCGCTTCAGGAATGGAAGTGGCGATATCTCGTCCGGCTGGTCGAGCCGTCCGTGCCGCTGCGCCAGACCTGGGGCTCGCTGCTGGGCGGGATGGCGTTCGGGATCGTGACGCCGGGGCGGATCGGGGAGTATGGTCGATCGCTCCTGATTCCGGGGACGCCGCCCCTAAAACTGGTCGGCTTGACGGTGATCGACAAGTTCTACAACCTCGGGCTGACGATAGCCGTCGGCTTGCCGGCGCTCTTCAGTCTGCCTTGGGCTGTCGGGTTCTTGGGAGAGGGCTATTTCCATCGGGCGACCTTCGTCGCGCTGGGAGTGTTTGATCTGGTGCTCCTCTACATGGCGCTCGATCCGCGCCCGGTGCGCAGTCTGCTCTACGCTGCACAACTCCTGCTGCCCAAGGGCGATAAGATCGCCCAACTGGCAGGAGGTCTCGACCGGTTCACCCCGGCTCAAGCGCGGGTGACGTTTCTCTTCACGCTCGCACACTATGGTGTTTTTTTGCTGCAATATCACATCCTTATCAACGGCATGGCGGCGCTGCCCTGGGCGCACTCGTCGCGCGGTGCCGCATCTACTCTATTTGCCAAGTCGGCGCTGCCGGTCGCGATCGGCGACCTCGGCGTCGATCAAATCGTCGCCGTGCAGTTCTTCGGCCAGTTCGGGGTAGCGGCTGAAGCAGCCTTTAATGCGTCGCTCCTTCTCTTTGCCCTCAATGTCCTGATGCCGGCGCTGACAGGGGTCTTCTTCGTCGGACGGCTCCCGGTCGGACGCGGGAAGGCGGTGGAGCAGTGACCATCGCAACTATAGTCTATCTCACCCTATTAGGAATAGGCGCGGCCGCTTATGCCCTCTTCACCGGACTGATCCTGAAGGGCTTTGCAAGATTGCGTCGTTCGCCACAGCGACCCTCCTCCTACCGGCCGTCGGTCAGTGTCGTCGTGCCGGCGCGCAACGAAGAGGCGGTAATCGGCGAGACGCTCGCCAGTCTGCTCGCTCAGGACTACCCGCCCGACCGGTTCGAGATCGTCGTCGTCGATGACCGCTCGACCGACGGCACAGCCGATGTGGTGCGCGATGCCGGAGCCCATGCTGCCAACCTCTGTCTGGTGCGTCAGACCAGGGTCGATCCCACCCGAAGCCCCAAGAAACAGGCTCTCGCCGGCGGGGTTAGAGCCGCCAAAGGCGAGGTCATTATGATGACCGACGCCGACTGCTTCCACCATCCGCAATGGATTTCGGGCGCCATCGAGCGAATGAAGCGGGAGGTCGGGATGGTCGTCGGACAGGCGCGGTTTGCTCTGCCGCCGGACGCACCTCTTTGGCAGCGGATGCAGGCGCTCGACTTCCGGGCTCAAGGGCTCTGCGCAGCCGGTCTCGTCGCCGCGGGACGACCGCTTACTTGCAGCGGCGCCAGTCTGGCCGTCCGGAGAGTGGCGTTTGAAGCCGTCAAGGGCTACGAAGGCGTCGATCACTACACCTCCGGCGACGACGAGTTGCTGATGGCCAAAATCGCCGCGACAGAGTGGCGCATCGCAGCGACATCGGGCGAAGCCGCCGTGGTGATGACCCGCCCTCCGACGTCCTTAAAGGATCTGTGGAATCAGCGCCTCCGCTGGGCCTCGAAGACCTCGCGATACCGCGGCACGGAGGCGTTGATCCTGGGCGGCGTCTTCCTCTTCTATGTGATGCTGATGTTGGCGCCGCTGACAGCCTGGCTGCGAGGTGCCTGGTGGCCCCTAACTGCGATCTTCGTAGCCAAGGTCTGGCTCGACCAGACGGTCATCGTCCGGGGACTACGGCTCTTCGAGGGCGGACGGCTGCGCTGGTTCGACTTTCTTATGGCCGAACTGTTCCATCCCCCGTTCATTGTCGCGGCAGTGTTGGGCGGCAGGTTCGGCACTTTTCGCTGGAAGGACGAGTCCTACGAGCACGGCCGGGCTGTGAAGCGTGATTGATCTTCTCCCCGATCTTGCCGCGCGGATCCTGCCGGATGTTGCGTCGCGAGGTCAAGGCCGGCACATCTACCTCACCTTTGACGACGGTCCCGATCCCGACATCACACCGCAACTGCTCGACCATCTCGGGCATGCATCCGTCCGGGCTGCCTTCTTCCTGACGGGCCGGCAGGTGGAGCGGCACCCCGACATTGCCCGTCGGATTATTAGGGAAGGGCATATCTTAGGCAGCCATGGCTACGACCATCGCCCCTTGACGTTTGCTTCGCCGGGAAGGGCTGGTGCCGACCTCGACCGTGCCGATGCGGCGATCCGCCAGGCGACCGGGTTCTGCCCGTTCCTCTACCGTCCGCCGTATGGACGGATTGGACCGGGCGTCTATCGCGCCGCCCGACTGCGCGAACGGCGAATCGTCCTCTGGCGCTACGCCCCGGGCGACTGGAAACCGCTCGGCCGGGAATTGCTCGCCGCGCGACTGCTTCGTAATGTCGGACCGGGTGACATCGTCCTCCTGCACGACCGGGGAGCGGGGGTAGGCGACCTGATTGCCGCTCTGCCCGAAGTCCTGGCGGAATGGCAGCGGCGCGGGATGACCTTCACCGCGCTGCCGTAGCGCTTGCCGATGACCTTCGACGATCTTCCTTCGCTCCTGCCGCTGGCAGCGCTCTATGCCGAAACCCACTACCGGTTCCGGTTCTTCCCCTTCAGTCTCTACTATCGCCGCGCCCCCGAGATCATCTTCGACGCGCCTTACCGCGTCGAGCCGGGACAGCCGGTGCCGGTGGCGCTCATCGTCAAGGATGGCAACCGGTTCCCGGTCCGGATCGAGGAGGTTACACTGACGCTTCGGTCGGGGAATGGATTGCCTTCGATGCCGGCCCTACGAAGATCGTTCAGAATCGATGAAGTAACCACCAATCCGCTGCATTACTACCTCTTCGAAGTCGATCCGGGGCATCTTTCGCCCGGCGAGGTCGCACTCGACGCGCAGGCTCGCGTCCGCCAGGCAAGCCGGATTCGCATCGTCCATAATGACAACTATCCCGGCCTAACGCACTCGCCGCTTCGGATTCACCTGGCAGCAGATCCGCTCCCGTCGCTGCCGGACTGGACGGCCGGTGAACTCCATTGCCACACCTCCTACGGCAGCGATCAGGTCGAGTTCGGCGCGCCGCTCGAGGTGATCCAGCGCTTTGCCGCAGCCTTGGGGCATGGCTGGGCGACTCTGACCGACCATTCCTACAACCTCGACGATCTCCCGGACGACTACCTTAAGCGCGATCCCGCTCTCGCCAAATGGAACGCCCTATGGGACGAAGCAGACCGGCTCAACCAAATGGACGCACCCTGCCTCATCCCGGGCGAGGAACTGACCTGCCGTAACGCGCGCGGCCGGAACGTCCATATGATCATTCTCGGCAACCGGGAGTTCCTTCACGGCAGCGGCGATGGAGCCGAGCGGTGGTTCCGGACGGAAAGCGAGTGGTCGGTCGGCGAGGCACTGGCCCGGATCTCACCGCAGGCTTTCGCTGCCGCTGCGCACCCGCTTGCCCCGACGCCGCCGCTCGAATACCTGCTCGTCCGGCGCGGGAGTTGGGAGGCATCCGACCTTGCCGAAGGCAGACTCGACGGCTGGCAGATCGCCAACGGCGAATGGGATGAGGGCTTTCGCAGAGGCTATGACGAATGGCGTAAGGCGCTGCTGTCCGGTGAAATGCGAATTATCTTCGGCGGCAACGACGCGCACGGCAACTTCAACCGGTTTCGTCAGGTGCGCCTGCCGATGGTGCGCCTTCAAGAGCACCACCGGAACCGCTTCGGGGTCGTCACAACACGCGTGAAGGCGGGCCCAAAGCCGCGTCCGGCGGAGGTGATTGCTGCACTTAAAGCCGGTGAAGCCGTTGTCAGCGACGGGCCGGCGCTCGCTCTGCGCCGCATCGAAAGACCGCCTGATGGAAATGCCCGTCCCGAAGTCGAGGCAGTATGGTCGAGCAGCGACGAGTTTGGCCCGGTGCGAAGAGTGAGTCTCTTCGGAATTACCAGAGACCTTGAAGTGGACTTCCTTAAGGAGCGGACAGACGACCCGGCAGGCCGAATGCCTTATGGTGGGAGCCTCCGCCTGACAGTGCCGGATGGAGCCAACGTCCGGGCAGAACTGGAGACTATCGGGAAGGAAGGGCGAACACATCGCGCCTTCACCAATCCGATCCTCCTGAAATAACGGAACTAACCGGCACTTGAGGGTGAGGATCCGGAGCGGCGGGAAGATTTCCCGACCCGGCGCGTCAAAATGGCTTGACAAGAGGCATTCCCGTGTCTATATTGCTTCACCTTCTCTCGCTTCCAATCTAACATCACTTTTTTCAAGGACTAAGCATATGACTGAGCCGGCACCGGCGGGGGCCGAATACCTCGAGGTCTGGGAGCAGATCGTCGAGCGACTCAAGGCAGCCCTGCCTCACAGTGCCTATGCGACTTGGTTCCGGCCGGTTAAAGCCCTGGGATTTGACGGCTCGAATCTGACCTTGGGTGTCGGTTCACGGTTTCACCGCGAGTGGATTGAGGCTCACTACCGGCAACCGCTCGTCGATGCGGTCGGCGCTGTGCTAGGGAGTGACATCCGAATCGTCTTCCAGATCGTCGGACTGGATCAAAAGAGTATCGTATCGGTTGAGCCGCCTGTGCCCTTGGTGACGACTGCCGTATCTACTAACGGCAGCGGACCGTCGCACGCGGTGCAGGAGCGGTTCGAGAGCAACCTCAACAACGCTTTTACTTTTGCAAACTACGTTGAGGGCGATTGTAACCGCTTCGCCCGGGCGGCGGCGGTTGCCTGCTCGGAACAGCCCGGCAAGACGCCCTTCAACCCTTTGATGATCTACGGCGGCCCGGGGCTCGGCAAGACCCATCTTTTGCAGGCTATCGGTAACTATATTATGGAGAACCGCACCGCGCGCAAGGTTGTTTATACGACCAGCGAGCAGTTCACCAACGGGTTCGTCGAGGCACTCAAGTCGGGCAAGGTCGATGCATTTAGCAAGTCGCACCGGAGGGTCGATGTGCTGTTGATCGACGATGTTCAATTTCTGATGGCAAAGGAGAAGACCCAGGAGGAGTTCTTTCACACCTTTAACGCGCTTCATCACGCCGGCAAGCAACTGGTCTTCTCCTCAGACCGGCCGCCGCGGGATCTGACCGGTTTCGATGAGCGCCTGGTAAGCCGCCTTCAGTGGGGCCTGGTCACCGAGATTACCGCTCCCGAATATGAAACGCGGATGGCGATCCTCATGCAGCGAGCGGAACAGGAGGGCATTGCGCTGCCGGAGGATGTTGCGCACTTCCTGGCGCTCAATGTCACCGATAACATCCGCAGTCTTCAAGGTGCGCTTATTCACATGCTGGCTCAATCCTCGCTTCTGGGAAGGGTCATTTCAGTCGATTTGGCACGGCAGGTGATGCGTAACTTTGCCACCCATATCGAAACGACCATATCTATTGAGCGCATTCAACAGATCGTGGCCGATACTTACGACATGAGCAGCGATCTGCTTCGTTCCAAGACCCGCCGCCGGGATATCGCCGAAGCCCGAATGGTTGCGATGTTCCTGGCGACAGAATATACCCGCCATACTTTGAAGGCTATAGGACTACACTTTGGCGGCCGGGATCATGCAACCATCATTCACGCCCGTGAGACGATCAATGAACGCTGTAAGGAGGACAAGCAAATGATGGCACAAATCGAAGAACTGCGACGTCGGATCGAAATGGCTTCTTTATAGTTTGTCTTTTATTCACATATCCACAGCCGGAGTGTTACTTATTTTTCGTTAGGTGTCTACTATTTCAATCTCGACTATTTTGTTCCTTATCTCAATCGTGATGTTTATGGATTTTTACTTCCTTCTTTAGGATGTTCTTATCTACCTTTAAGAAACCTTGCTTGTTCACATATTCACCACACTATAACATCAACAAGTTTTCAATTTATCCTCATATAGGTAACAAGGATGAGGTTCTCTTTTTCCCAGTCGGTCATTTCGCGGGGTCTTCAGAAGGTGATGGGCGCAGTATCGTCCAAGGTGCCGATACCGTCGCTTTCCAATGTCCACCTTCGAATCGAAGATCATAAACTTCATATTACTGCGACGGACCTTGAGGTTACGGTCACGGCCAGTGTGGAACTGGTCGAAAGCGACGGGACCGGAGCCGTTCTGGTTCAAGCCAAGCGGCTGCAGGAGTTGATCAACGCCCTGCCCGATATGGTGCTGGAGATGGAGGTCACAGATAACTTCAAGGTCTCGCTCAAGGGCGAGGGATTGGGTCATTATCAGATCCCCGGCGGCAACCCGCTTGACTTTCCTGAACTGCCAACCGTCGATGCCGGTCTGAATCTGAAGATGTCAGGGACAACACTCAAGCGCATGGTCGGCAAGACGATCTTTGCCGTATCCAAGGACGATATGCGTCCGGTCTTGACGGGTCTGCTCCTGCAGGTGAAAGGCTCGGAGGTACGGATGGTGGCGACCGATGGGCACCGGCTGTCGAAGATATCGCGGTTCGATGCGAACATCACCGGGGAGCCGCGGGATGAGGTGATCCCGATGAAGGCGTTGAACCTGCTAACCCGCAGCCTCGACGACGATGATGAGGTCTCTATCGGCCTGGCGCAGACGCGCGCGGTCTTTCATACCGACGGGCAGCGGCTCATTACCCGGCTCATCGATGGCAACTATCCAAAGTATGAGCAGGTCATACCAACCAGTCAGCCTTCGCAGTTGCGCATCCGGACGGGGGAGTGGATGTCGGCGGTGCGGCGGACATCGATCTTCGCCAGCAGCATCTCGCATCAGGTGAAACTTGATATCAAAGCCGGTGAACTAAAGATCGAGGCGAGTGACCCGGAGTATGGCGGTCACGCTGAGGAGCACGTCCCCTGCAACTTCGTCGGCGAAGATCTCGAGATTGCCTACAACTCGCAGTATCTGAGCGATTGCCTGCGCCAGATCGACACTGAGGATACCGAAGTCGGACTCAGCAATTCGAACGACGCCGCGATCATCAAGCCGACCCATCAGGCGACGGACGAAGAGTTCCTGATGCTGCTGATGCCGATTCGATTGAGATAGGAATAGGATTACCCCCCAAGGTTGCCCCCTATCGGGGCTTTCAAACCTCCGTGTCCCCGATGGGGGTGCGAGCCAATCGGCTTGCGATTGTCTTGACGCACGGAGCACCGCACAGGAGCAGGTGGTTCTCGTCAGTTTCCACCTGCTCCCAAGGCGGAATAAATAATTATTAATGGGTGCATCAAATAGTAGCATCAGTAGGACGGTCATTCTTGTCCGTCCTAAGGGCAGGCAAGAATGCCTGCCCTACTTGGGAATACCACCATCATCTGCGCACATTAATAAATGGAGTGTGCAGGCAATATAAGTCGTCGTTCCCGCGCAGGCGGGAACCCACGCTAACCAATCGGGTTTGGATCCCCGCCGGTGCGAGGATGACGCTGCCGGCTGCTTAACTATGGGACAGCGCAGGAACCACAACCTTCCCCGTGAAGAGCCCCCCCACAAGCCCCGCTACGGCACCGGCCGGAAGTGGGAGCAAGCCCGTCCTCGCACCGAACACGACCAGCGCGTCGCCGGCGTCCTCGAGTCGCTCTTCGAAGCGCTTGGCGTCCAGAGACGCGTTCGCGAGCAAGCCGCGCTGAAGGTCTGGGACGACGTCGTAGGCGCACAAATTGCGTCCGTGGCACGTCCGCAGGGCATCGAAAACGGCGTCCTGACCGTTAAGGTGAAAGGTGCCGCCTGGAAGAATGAACTGACCTACCTTGAAACCGGGATTCGCACCCGGCTCAACGCCGCCCTCGCCTCCGACCTTGTCCGGACGATCAAGTTTTTGTAAATTGACTTGATTGGGCGAACTCCGCCGGAACCGCAGCCGTGCTGAGCACCATACCGCCTGTGTTCGATAAGCCTCGTTTGGAAATCATCCCGATGCCCCGTTCTTCCTCCGCCGGATCCGAGCCGATGCTCGAAGCCGGCACCTATAGCGCCAGCGATATCCAGGTATTGAAGGGCCTTGAGGCCGTCCAGCGTCGTCCCGCCATGTATATCGGCGACGTCAGCGCTCGCGGCCTCCACCATCTCATTTACGAAGTGGTCGATAACTCCATCGACGAAGCGATGGGGGGTTACTGTTCGCGCATCACCGTCGTCCTCAATGCCGACGGGTCGGTAACGGTGGAAGACAACGGGCGCGGCATACCGGTCGATATCCATCCCGAAGAGAAGAAGTCGGCGCTCGAAGTTGTGATGACCGTCCTGCATGCCGGCGGCAAGTTCGACAGGCATACTTATAAGGTCTCGGGCGGTCTGCATGGCGTCGGGGTCTCGGTGGTCAACGCCCTCTCGCTGCGCTGCCGGGTCGAGGTGGGCAGGTTCAAGCGTCTTCACATTCAGGAGTATAGACGCGGCGATCCGCTCGGGCCGGTGAAGGATCTTGGGCCGACCGACTTCCAGGGAACGCGGACGACCTTCCTTCCGGATCCAGAGATATTCAAGAACCCGGAGTGGCACTACAGCACCGTTGTCGGGCGTCTGCGGGAACTTGCATACCTGAACCGCGGCCTTGAAATCATTCTGAATGACGAGCGCCCCGGCGAAGAGCGGAGCGAGCGATTTCACTACGAAGGCGGCCTCTCAGAGTTCGTTCGCTACCTCGATGAGACGCGCCAGGCGCTCATCTCGAAGCCGATCCACATCACGGGCGAGCGCGACGGCGTACCGGTCGAGATCGCACTCCAGTGGAACGACTCCTACACCGAGAACATCTTCACCTTCGTCAACAACATCAACACCGTCGAGGGTGGGTCGCACCTGGCGGGGTTCAAGACCGCGCTGACCCGTACCCTCAATAGTTATGCCCTTCGAAATCAGATCTTTAAGAATGATAAGTTCACGCTTTCGGGCGAGGACTGCCGGGAGGGTCTGACGGCGGTCATCTCGGTGATGGTTGCCGAGCCGCAGTTTGAGGGTCAGACTAAGACCAAGTTGGGCAACAGCGAGGTGAAAGGGATCGTCGAGACGGTCTTCGGCGACGGCCTGGCGAGGTATCTCGAGGAGAACCCCTCGGTCGCGAAGAAGGTGCTGGAGAAGTCCGTCCAGGCTGCGCGGGCGCGGGATGCGGCAAGGAAGGCTCGTGAACTGGTGCGGCGCAAAGGAGCGCTCGAGTCGGGAGAATTGCCGGGCAAGTTAGCCGACTGCTCGATCAACGACCCCGAGCACTGCGAACTCTACCTTGTGGAGGGCGATTCGGCGGGCGGGTCCGCCAAGCAGGGTCGGGACCGCCGGTTTCAAGCCATTCTGCCGCTTAGGGGAAAAATCCTGAATGTCGAAAAGGCGCGGCTCGACAAGATTCTCGGCAACGCCGAAATCCGCACTATGATCGCGGCAATAGGGGCCGGCTTCAGGCTGTCGGGCGAAGAAGAAGAGGAAGTATCCGGCAACGAGAACGGCAACGGCAATGGCAACGGATCGGGTGGCTTCGACCTGGCCAAACTGCGCTACGGCAAAATCATCATAATGACCGACGCCGACGTCGATGGCGCGCACATCCGGACGCTGCTGCTGACCTTTTTCTATCGCTATATGCCGGAATTGGTCACGCAGGGGCACGTCTTTATCGCCCAGCCGCCGCTCTACCGGGTCTTCAAAGGCCGCGAGGAGCACTATGCCTACGACGACGAAGAGCGCGAGCGGCTCGCCGACCGGCTCGGCGGCAAAGGCGTCAACATCCAACGTTACAAAGGCTTGGGGGAGATGAACCCGGAGCAACTCTGGGCCACGACGATGGACCCCGAAAAGCGGACCGTGTTGAAGGTCTCGATCGAGGACGCGGCAGATGCCGACCGGCTCTTCTCGACCCTGATGGGGGACGAGGTCGAACCGCGCCGCCGCTTCATCGAGGAGAACGCGCGGTATGTCCGGAATTTGGATGTGTAGGGAGGGGTGAACGATGACAGTTACCAAAGCGGATATTGATATTTGGCGAAGCCTTCCGTCCGAAACTCAGAAAATTGAGTTTAAGGAAGCCAAGGTGCAAATTGATTCGCGAGAGATCTGCAAATACTGCACGGCCATAGCTAATGAAGGCGGAGGACACCTAATCTTGGGAGTTAGGAATAAACCCATTCCAAGGGAAATAGTGGGTTCGAAGGCAATCCACGACCCTGTAAAAGAGACCGAAAGGTTGTTCTCGGAACTCTCCTTTAGAGTTGAGATTGAAGAGGTATTGCATCCGGAAGGCCGAATAGTTGTTTTCACGATCCCATCTCGTCCGCGCGGAACGGCATACAAATATGATGGCAGATACTGGGAGCGGATCGGGCAGCAACTTAGGGAGATGAGCAGCGATACACTGCGCAGAATCTTTGCTGAAGGAACGCCGGATTGGCTTGAGGAGTATTCAAAAATAGATCTAACGCTTGACGAGGTTCTAAATCTTCTGGATTATGGATATTTTTTCAGTCGTTTCGAACTGCCGCTGCCTACGGAGAAGCGGAGTATCGTTGGCAGATTTGTGATGGAACGACTTGTAGATGAGCGGAATTACACTTACTCCATAAGACGATTATGCTCAATCTTGTTTGCGCGCAACTTGAGTGATTTTCCGGACATTTCACGGAAACTGGTGCGGGTGATAGTCTATAATGATTCGTCCAAACTTAATCCCAGACAAGAGAGGTCTTTTATCAGGGGATATGGTGTGGAATTTGAGCCTATAGTGGATTTTGTAATGAGTCAACTACCCCAGAATGAAGTGATAGAGCGAGCCGTTCGGCGAGAAGTAAGAATGGTGCCCGAATTGGCCGTGAGGGAGTTGGTGGCAAACGCGATGATACATCAGGACTTTCAAGTCCAGGGTGCAACCATTATGATAGAAATATTCCCCAACAGGCTCGAAATTAGCAATCCCGGTATGCCCATCATAAATGTGGACCGTTTCATCGACGGTTATCAATCCCGGAATGGAAGATTGACGGACTTAATGAGACTATTGGGCTATTGTGAAGCGCGAAGCAGCGGAATTGACAAGGTCATAAATGCCGCCGAATTGTATCAATTGCCGGCGCCTGAGTTCAGGGGGGACTTGATTAGAACTACTGCGATTCTATATGGCCAAAGGAGTCTGGATCAGATGACGGGGTCCGATCGGGTTCGCGCATGTTATCAGCATTGTGCCCTTAAGTATGTGATGAGAGAACGGATGACCAACCAAACGCTGCGCGAGAGATTCCGATTGCCCGAGCAAAAGCGCAGCACGATTTCTCAAATCATTCAGTCGGCAGTCCAGACAGGCAAGATCAAGATTGACGAGCGCACCACCGGCTCGCGAAAGTTCGCCCGCTACCTCCCCTACTGGGCCTGATCTTATTTAATCTCAACCGCCACCGCGGTGGAGTCCATCGTGTATCTATATGCCTTGCAGCAAGATACTTATTTAAGCCCATTTCAACTTCGTCAGCCGGACGACCGGGCTCGACGAACTACCCTTGAATCCAGACACCTCCCCTATGCCCTACGTTCCTCCCTCCCCTGAGGATGCCATTCGCGACGTGGTTCTGCCCGAGGGCGAGAGCCTTGCTGTCGAACAGTTGATCAAAGTGATGGCGCGGCTCCGCGCACCCGACGGCTGCCCCTGGGATAGGGCTCAGACCTTCCAATCGCTGCTGCCCAACCTTCTCGAAGAGACTTACGAATACCTCCACGCCGTCCGCGAAGACGATCCCGCTGCAATGCGCGAGGAGTTGGGCGACCTTTTCCTGCAGGTGATCTTCCACGCCCAAATTGCTGCCGAAGCCGGCCTCTTCGACCTCGGCTCGGCCGCACGGGAACTGACCCTCAAACTGATCCGAAGGCATCCGCACGTCTTCGGCGACGACAAGGCCGAGACCCCCGATCATGCCCTCGAATCGTGGAACAATTCGAAACGGCGTGAAGGCTCACACACCATTCAACTGGAGAAGATTCCCCGCGCTATGCCGGCGCTCCTCAGGGCACGCAAGATTCAGGAAAAGTCAGCCCGGGTAGGCTTTGAATGGCCCGATGTGAGCGGCGCGATGCAGAAGATCGATGAAGAACTGCAGGAACTGAAAGCAGCGATAGCGGGCAATGCCATTGACAATGATGATGATGATGATAAATGGAGGGATTCAACACTCCGCATTCCGCACTCCGCATTGGACGAGGTCGGCGACCTGCTCTTTGCAGTGGTCAATGTGGCGCGCTACTTAAAGGTCGATCCCGAAACAGCGCTGAACGCGACGAACGAAAAGTTTATCCGCCGTTTTCGGGTCATCGAGGATCGTTTGAGGGAGCGGGGACGGACGATGGAAGAGACGTCGCTAAGCGAGATGGATGCGATCTGGGAGGAAGCGAAATCTACCGCCGAGGGGTAGTATTAAGGGGTGCATCAATTAGTGTCATCCTGCTTAGGTCGAGATGCTTCACTGCGTTCAGCATGACAAGCGCCCTTGTTGACACAATATATTGCACCAGGTAATAATTAGATAGGGGAAGATAACTTTCCCCTCTACACAGCAGGGGAGAAATGAAAGGAGGTGTGCTGACGAACGACGCCCAAAACCTCGTCTTCAGCGGTCTCAGGGGGCCTCGCCTCGGGCAGGCTGCAACACCTCCTCCGCCACTTGCATTGGGGCCGATTTGTCGCTATACTGAACCTATGCGCATTAGAATCCTCATCGGTCTCATCCTATCGGCTGCCCTAACGAAATTCTGTCCTTGCCGTAGCCGACCTTAAGCCTATTTCACCAGTGCCACCTTGCGCGAGAGGGACTGCCCCGCGGCATCGAGACGGATCAGATAGATCCCCGCCGGGCGATCCGACGCATCCCAAATTGCAGTATGCAAACCCTCCCCCAACTGCCCGCGCGGCGATAGATCTGATACCTGCCGGCCCAACCCGTCATAGACCCGCAAACGAACCGCCCCCGGCGCTGGCAGCGAGTAGGAGATCGTCGTCTGCGCATTGAACGGGTTAGGCCAGGCTGGATAGAGCACATATCGTTCCGGGACCGCTGGCAACACCCCCGGCTTGACTGAACCAGGCCGTCCATCGGGGTAAAACTCATAGAGAAGGTCGGTATCTCGACGATACATTTCTACAACATCGTTGTCGCTCACCCAGACCATCAACTTCCCATCGGGGCGCACCAACATCTTTTTCGTCGAGAGGGCTACGGTGTCAGGACTGAAGCGGTAGTGATCGAGCGAATCGCCATGGGTGTCAAGATAGAATAAGTTCAACGTCCCGCGCTGCGGCCAGCGAGGATCAGGCCACAATTGTCCCAAAATCATTAGATTGCGACCCGAAATCACCGCAAATTGACATCTCCATTCAAAGTTAAATTCACGAAATTTAATTCGACGATAGTCAATGCTATCCCCATCTGCATTGTATTCAATGAATATAAGGCATGCAATGTAAATTATGGAGTCCGGGTAAGTCCGATGACGCGCAGTATCTGACCCCATCGTTACCGCACCCCATCGCCCATCCTCGAATTGGAATAAATTCTTGTTGATGTTAACAGGATAAGTTTCATACCAGACGCGCGCATGCATCGTCTCCTTATACCATATTTCATTCCCGGACGTGTCTAACTTGGTCATTGTGAACCATTCCATCCTATCAATAACATTGATCCGCCGATAGACGACAAAGGTGTCGCGTCGTCCCCAAAAGACAAACTGATCCGGATTATTCCGGTCAGGGGTAATGCCCTTGACCCATTGGGATTGGACGAAAGCCCCATTGGGCCGGGGATAGGCAATGCGCCGAGTCCAAAGCGTCTCTCCCGCCTCATTGATGCGCGCGGCATAGACGTCCCGGGTGTCCCCCCCTATGACCCCGGCGTTGTAGAAGACCAGCATATAGCCATTCGGGTCGCGCTCGACATCGACCAACTCATGATACCGGAACAAGGGCAGCCGAATCTCCCGGAACCGCTCCTCGACAAAGCCCGTATCGCTGATATGGAAGCGATAGAGATAATGACGGTCACTGTTTTCACCTTCACGTCGGCGTCCACCTACAATTTCGATCCAGCCGCCGCCCAAGTTATGGCAGAACTTAAGCGTGTGGTAGGGAAATTCATCGTCGATCGGAACGACTTCAGTTGTATCCAATACCTGACTTGTCGTATCAACAAAGATCATTCGATACCCATACCACATAGAGTGAATTTCCAATAGTGAGTCGCCCAAGTCAACCATAAATGGACTGATTTTCCGGCGAATGACGTGCATTGAGTCCCACATCAGTGCTTCGGCTCCGACGGGAAACAACGCAAGCGCAAGAAGCAGCAGATTTCGCCGCATCTTACTCATCACACTGGAGGGGGGCGGGGAAAATCTCCCCGCCCCCCTTGCATTCATTGCCATCCTACCGCACCAGCGCGACTTGCGAGACGCGAACTCCGCCCGGACCTTCGGCACGAACGAAGTAAAGACCGGCGGCAACACCTTCGGCGTCCCAAACCAGTCGGTGCTTCCCGGCCGGACGTAAGCCTTGCGCCAAGGTTTGAATCCTCCGCCCTATGAGGTCATAGACCGCAACCTCGATCCTTCCCGCCTCCGGTAGGTCGAGCGTCATCTGCGTTTTCCCGTTGAAGGGATTGGGGTGAATCGAACGCAGCGCAAACGCCGACGGCACCAACTTGTGGCGGATGGCACCCATCGCATAAGCCTCGTCGATCAAACTGTGCAGATGACTGATGTCGCTGTCCAGCCGCGCCAGCCCAGAATGGACCTCTCCCGCCGCGTTGATTTCATGGCCGTCGTCGAGCATCGATTCGGCGAGTATCAGATACTTCTCGTTGCGCAGACTGTCGACAATGTCGTCGAGCGCTTCCCGCCGGGCGATGAAGCCGTCACGGCAATCCTCATAGCGGCCCTCATTGGCAAGCGAAAGGATCGCCACGGTTTCGGCAGTAAAGCGAAGTCCCGCATCGTTGCACTCCTCCGCAAAAGATCCTAGGAAGCCGCGAAGGTTGTCGAATGCGCCCCCGCTATTGGCATAGCAGCCCCGTAGATAGCGCAGGGCCGAATGGCGATGCCCGCCCAGGTCCTCATCCGCCGCGGCACGTTGCAGATAGGGGATCGCTCCGGCATAGTCGCCGGCGTGCATGAGATCGAGGGCTATGAAGAAGTCGCTGAAATCGTCGATATAGTCCTCCGACCAATCTGAATAGTCAACCTGCGCCGGATGGCTGAATAGGCTGTCTTCAAACTCGGAAGGATCCGCGACTCCCCAGTGATTGCCGCGAGCCTTAAGCGTATCCTGGCCGTTGCTGACGAAGGTTATCGCCTTGCGAATGGGAACGCCGTTTCCATTCAATTGAGGCATGATGTTGTTGGCGGTATAGTCCATCACCGGGAATGAGACATCCCGCAGCAGCATTTCGGTGGTGCCGCTGAGCGTAATGTCAATATGATCGAATTCGGGGGTCGACTCGTCGCAATGCAGTCCATACTTGCCGTTGTCGTCGATCCAGGTCTCAAGTCCATTAGCATCATTTCTTAGAAGATTGACTTCGGAACCCAGCATGCGGACCCCGGACGAGAGGCTTTGGGTGCCCAGATTATCGTGGGAAAGCAGATTCCGGCACCATACGAATCCCGTTGGACAGTTGACCGTTAGGACATTTTCATAACGACACTCCAGCACTTCAACGCCGGTCAGGTTGACTCGCGAGTTGTTAAGATAGATGCCGGTGCCGCAGTCCTCAACTACCACGTTTGTAAGTTCGACATTTCCGCCTTCGGCATCGACATTGCGGACTTCTATGCCGGCATAGTTGCTTTGGGTATCGCGAACCTCGATCTCCCGCAGCACGCAGTCAAGAGCATTGTCTCCGTTCAGGTAGATGCCCTTCCAACCGGACCCGGTGCCGTGATAACCGAAGACGATGGTTCCTTCTTCGTCCAGCGGGTTGGTTTCCAGCGTCCCATTGACTATGAAGCGGTAGTTGCCGGTCGCGAGGATCGATGCCGAAGGACGGATCTGCAACTCTGGTGTGCCGCCAATCTGCACGTGAGCAACCGTAAAGTCCGCGAACATATAGTAAACCGCCCATGGCATTAGGCCGGTTCCACTCGAGCCCAACTTCACATAGGATTCGAGCGTCGCGGTCCCGGCTTCGTTGCGGTTGCTGTTTCCGTGGGGCCCGCCGAAGATGCCGCAATCGACATCCGAGGATCCGACATCGAGCCAGTTGGCGTCGTGATTGACATTCATCAAGGCGTTGATGCCCTCGCCCGTCGGGTTCGACCCATTCCACAGGAAGTGGAAGTCAAATGGTGAGGCTTCGCTCACAAGCCGCACCACCGCCCCGTCAACACCGTCCTGGATGCAGCCTGAAATCGCGCAATTGGTCCCGCCGTCGTTCTGAAAGGCGTTGAACTCGTAGATCACGGGTGGATCATTGGTCTCGGTAGTGACATTGATCCCGGTGCCGTCATTGTCGCCGAAGATGTTGTAACTCAACTCGAGCATATAGGTCGGATTCTCGGGATCGAAGGTCTGCGGCCAGACGTTGTTCCCTTCGCCATCCTGATATGAGTCCGGATCCCAGCCCTCGACTCGCAGGCCGTCCCGGTCATTCGACCAGAGGTTGCAGTTGCGGATGCGAACCTTCAGATTCTCATCTTGCTGCCCACCTTGATAGTCGAGGTCGGAAATGCGGATTCCATCAGTCGCGTTGTCGTAGATGGCGCAGTTGTAAATGTTGTAGTAAGATCCGCCGGTGTGAGTTGAATTATCGAAGAGAATTCCGGTCCCGGCATTTCTGAATATCTCGTTAACAGATTCTCCGCCACCTATGGCACCTCTTAGTAGCAAGGCCGGCGCCGTGATGTCCTCATGGCGGTTGCCGCGCATCGTATAGTATTGACCTTCCCGGCCGAGTTCGGCGCCCGATCCACCCATCGCACTGAAATGGCAGTTCGTAACCTCGAAAGAGATCTGGGTGCTGCCCGGATCGGACGAAGTGTTGAGTCCGGTGCCGTAGTGCGAACTGATGGTGCAGGCTTCCATCTCCAGCGCTACGTCATCGCCGGCGATGTAAAGCCCGTCGTTGTCGCTGAGGCGGACTGTGCAGTTGGAGAGGGTAACCGAAGCGTCGTCGTCGGTTACAATGTGCGCAGTAGTTCTTCCACCAAACTCGAAGACGGTATAGCCTGCGTCCAATACGCCTTCGTAAGGCCCCGCCCCCGTTACGAGGAGCCCTTCGAACAGCCCTCGCGTCGTGTCGGATCCGAGATTGGTGAACTTCACCGGCGACTGGGCGGTGCCGTAGCACTGCAGCGTCCCGCGCACCTCGACGGTTGGGTAGCCGGTGTTGTCGCCGCCATAGTCCCAGTCGAACTCGACCGCGACGCCCGATTCGAGCGTCAAGGTCGCCCCCGACGGGACATAAGCGTCCCCCGCGATGATGAATTGGTCGGATGAAGTCCAGGTCGTGCCGGGCCCGCCGGTGCCGGTCAGGTCCTGGTTGTTGCCGTCTTCACCGAAGACGTAGGTCGCAGCCATGGCGCCTCCGGGGGTTAGGCTAAGAAAGAGAGAGAGAGAGACGATTCCGATCGTGAATAGGCTCACGAGGAAGCGGGTTGCGTAACGAGCGAACATGGAACCTTCGTAGAACTAAACATCAACGACAGCAATCAATCTATATCGACCTGCCCTCAA
>VGIQ01000037.1 GCA_016867835.1 Calditrichota bacterium
AGGCTGTCAGGAGCCGGTTCAGACGTCCGGTCGATGGGGTGACAACCCGGACGCCCTGGCTCACCAGGTCGGCGATGTAGAGACTACCTTTGAAGAGGGTCATATCGCGGCTTTGGCGACCGCTGTGAGGCACTGTCGTGAGCACCCGGCCCTGCCGATCGAACTTCACCAGAACGCCGTTGGGATTAAAATAGACCGCTCCCCAGAGAGCGCCGTTCTCAACCGCTACACCGGCCATATGTTGATATGGATTGAGGATTGCCGAGTAGCGGCCATCCCGTTGGATGAAGTAGGTCGAATCGGAACGCGGGCTAAGGTAGATTAACTGCCCTTCGCTGAAAGCCAAACCGAGGCAGTCCGGAACCGGCGCCCGCAGACTATCTACGAAGGTATCTTCCTCCGGATTATAAGCCCGAATCCAGTTGCCGCGCTCGCCGACGCCGCCGACCCAGAGGATCCGGCCATCCCAAGCCAGACCGCTCGAGTTATAGGGCAGCGAATAGGTGGCAATAACCTGATCGGCCTGCAATGCTGTAGGAAGCACCGCCAGCGCAAGCATCCAAACGAGGACGATTGAGACGGCACCGGAGGTGAGCAAGGCTCGATTCTGATCAGGAGGTGTAAACGAACGATTCAATACGGCTCCAGATTGGGGCTTGTAGAAGAAACTCTATTCCTGGGTTGATCCTGACAGGCACTGCAAACTACTTGATGTATTGACCGCGCACGACCGATTGCCCGGAACGACTGATGAGACGGAACAAATAGTATCCTGCAGCAGGGGCGCCTGCAGACGCTGCACCGAAGTCAACCGTCAGGCGTCCCTCCCGCGAGTTGACCTCGCGCGCAAAGACCTCGCGACCGCCGATGCTGTAGATTCTCAAAGATCCGGATTGGTCACCCGGCGGCAGTGCATAGTCGATGACGACCGAGGCATTGAACGGATTGGGCGAAAGGCCGAGCGATAGTAGTTGTGGAACAGGCGCTGGAGCCGGGGGAGCAGAAGCGCGCAAATCGCCACCGGTCGAGATACAGGTAACAGTCCATCGGGCGCCGCCGAACTGGACGAGGAGATCATCGCTGCCGCCGAGATCGACATCAGCAAAGGATTGCATCGCCACGACCGGCTGGCGGCCTTCGTAGATCCACTCTTCGCCATGATCCGACACTCGCAGATCGATTACCCGTCCATCATCGAGGCCAATCGCAAGAGTCGCTTCAGCACGGTCGATCCGTCGCGGCAGAAGCGCAATCGCCCGGACCGGCGAACGATATTGCAGCGTCCAGGCGGCACGGCCGCTACCGGGATCGACGACCAGAACCGATCCCCCCTGTCCAGCCAAGGCGACGCCGGTGATCTCCGCCTCGGGCGATTCCCGCACCAACAGGGCGTGCTCAAGTGGGCCGTAATTTTCGCCACGCGGCGCCATATCGAGCGACCAAATCGTCTGCATCGTGCGTAGATCCCACATCTCCACTCCTCCAGCGGTATAACTCACTACCGCAAGGGGGCGACCATCGAGGTCATTACGAAACGCCATAAGTCCGGAAGTCGGAAGTGTCTCCGCACTCCGAATAAGCCCCCCACCCTGCCCGTCAAAGGTCGCGAGGAGACCCTGCCCGGTGGCGACGAGGAAATCCTCGGCTCCGTCGCCATTCAGATCACCAGCCAGCTCAAACTGCACGGGATCGACGAGGTTTCGCATCCAAACCTGCCTACCGGTTGCGCCATCGAGCCGGGCCAAAAGTCCGTTGCCGTCCCGCGCTTCACAGAGAATGACCGGGTCATTGTTCCCGTCCCCGCTGTAATCAGATGGGGCTTGAACGGCCAGGAAGTTACCGGCGCCATATTGCTCCGGAGACCAGTCCCATAGAACAGCCCCTCGACGACCATCAATAGCAAATAGCCCACCTGCGGCACCGCGAACTGCCAGAAGCAGGTCGCGATCCCGATCGCCGTTTAGTTGCACTCCGGCAGCAATCGACCCCGAAGGCGAGACCGTGATCCCGGCACCTTGAAGCCCCAGGTTCGCCTCCCAAAAGTAGTCGGCATCACCGGATGCAAATCCGTTCAGGCAGAAGACCCGCCCGTCAGGCTCGGCGACTATCACCTCCTGGATGCCGTCCCGGTTCATATCGCTCTGAACAGCCATCGCACCGAGGCCTTCCACGCCACCGGTCATTTGGTGCTCCCACAACACCGTCCCCTCGGCATAGACTGAATCGCTTCCAGATCCCGCCAAATAGATGTAGTTGTAGCGCCATTCGTCATTGGCGTGAACTACGATTGTGTCGAGATATTCGATGTCGCGGAAGGGTGTAAACTCGACAGCAAACCGCAAGGTTTCGGCAGGCTCGAAGACGAACGGCAGCGCAGGCCGGTCCAAGCGGAAGATTTCGGGGATGCCGAGATACATTGTATCGACGATCAGCAGGTCGTTGCCCTCGTTGACAAGTAACATTGTGGCACGTCGGCTGCCATCTCTGCGGCGGTCGGCGCGAACCATCCCAAAATCATATTCTTCCGGCCTGACTCCCAGTCTTCGGGCGCTGTAAACGCCGTGTCCGGTCAGGACGATCCGGGTTATCGGGGTGATCGGGTCGTTGGTCTGAAGAACCAGAGTGTCATCGTAACGTTGATAATCTTCCGGGGTGAAGAGCAAGTTCAAGACGATTTGACGTCCCGGCTGGACTACCGGTTGCTGGGGAAAGTTCGATATCTGATAGCCGTTGCGACGGGCCAGACCCACGTTGTTGATGGTCAGGTCGGCGTTGCCAATGTTGAAAAGCGAAATGGCAACATTACTGGCCACATTGAACTGAGCCAGGCCGAAATCAACCCGAAATGACGAGGGCAATAGTCGCGGCGCCGGCTCGGCGTCGAGAGATATTCGGTAAAGCACGTCGTCGTCAGCGCCATCGCCATCGTCGATCAAATAGAGATGCCGATCGTGATAAGTGACAGCAGTCGGGTTGGAAGCCGGCGAAGGAAAGATGTCAAGCAGTCTATTTTGCACAATATCATACTTATAGACACTCCCGCCAGTCGGATCCGTTATCCAGAGATTGGTGCCATCATAAGCGATGTCGCCGGGATTAGAGAGATTGATCTCGAAGCGCCGGATTTCGGCTCCATCGGCGCGAAAGAGCGCCAGTGCCGACACCCCGTTACGCCGTTCGACAGTCCAGAATCCTGCATCCGTTATCGCCAACCCCTTCATTGCTGGATAGGGGTTATCGCGCCGGTCGAGCACCCGGCCCTCAAAAGAGAGCCGATAGAACCGACCGGGGCCAAGATACCAAAAGCCCTGGTCATTCACTGCAAAGCCCCGGCAGGCGGCTTCGGGAGCGTCGATACGACCGGCGATTTCACCGGTCTCGGGATCGAGTCGCACCACCAGCGAATCTTCACTGAACGTCGGGCCGCACCATATAAAATCCCCGTCCGAAGCCGAAACGGCATACCCGTCCGGAACGCGCACGACGTCCTGAACCTGCCAGGCTGACAACGGCGGTGCTACGATCGGCAGATAAAGGAGTAGGATTGCTCGCAGTGAACGCGCCATTCTTTTCCGGCGCGTTCCGGTTGGTCGAAGCGAAGAGTTGATACGACGGCCTTTCGTGCGGTTTATGATGATCCTATCAACGCGCGCAATTGCAAAAGGTGTGCCTTGATGTCAGCATAACAAATTGTACGGCACGAGTTTCGGACGCGCGTCAAATTGCTACAAACTCCATCAATATCAGCCGTGATGCGAATGTGTGGGAAAAGAAGCCGAAGAATCGCCTGGCCGGAGTAGTGCAAAAATAGCCGGTTGGTGTGCATTATATGCACTTATAAATCGCCAGTCTCAAGGGTGACTTGAACCGCCCGACCTGAATAGAGGTAATGTATCCAGGCTTCATCTACCGGTTGTCTCAAGGCGATATGCAGTCCGCGGGCATATTCCTCAAGTTGCCGGGTGTGGGAATCGAGATCTTCCCGGCCGGTCTTGAAGTCAGCTATTCCAATCCGGCTATCGACGCTCTGCCAAAGAATGTCGATACGACCACTCATTAATCTATCCACAGACAGTGTCAGGAGCGGCATCTCGCGGTGAACGCGCTTCGCCTGCAACGCTGCCTTCCAAATAGGTCCCGTAACGGCTCGCTCCAGGAACCCGGCTATCTCGTCCGCCTCCAATCTCTCTTCGGCAGCGACCTTTTGCAGGAGTCCGACATCCAGTTGCGTAGTTAGAGGCGATATTGCAAGGTAACGGTGAACGGCCGATCCGATCCTGTGGGCGCGACCATCCCCTTGGGGGGTGCTCAGAGCAGACTTCGTGTCATCGACAATAGGTGACCCTTCAATCCCTGGATGGAGGATTCTATCAGACAATGTCAAGAGGTTCTGTGACACCGACTGGTGATACTGTCTTGCCCTAACGAATGCTTCCAATCCCGCTGCCTCAAGGCTTGAAATCTCCAGCCCGGTATGTTCCTGGTGCGGCTGTTCCACAGCATTGTCAGTTATAGAGATGTCCAACCATCCAAAGAGGTCGTCTTTCCTGCCGACGAACAGGTTCTCGCCATTAACGAAGTCGTTCAGGAGTTTCAAATACCCTTTCGGTTCACCCGCTACCGGATAAGGCAGCAGCAGGTGATCCCGCGCTCGAGTCAAGGCTACGTAGAGTTTCCGGTATTCCTCAGCGTGGATTTCCCGTTCCTCGATCTCGGCGGCAGGTGCGTAGCCTGGCGTGGCGAAGTATCCGCCCTTCTGGCTCCCGATCCGGACCTCGACTTTGTAGCCAACGGGATCCTGTAGCACACCGGGCAAATTGCCGGTTGAATTGGCTCTTTCAATGTCACGGTTGATATTGGCCAGAAAGACCACCGGATATTCAAGTCCTTTGGCGGAGTGAATGGTCGAAAGCACCACCCGGTCGGGTCGCACCGGGCTGGCTGCGGCGGGGAGATCGCCGCTTTCGATAAAAATATCCAGTTCCCGGCGAAACTGGCGCAGCGTAACCGCACGACCACGACTACTTCCTGTAGAGCGGGCTTTCAAGACATCGAGCAGCGCGGCATCGCCTTCACCTTCGGAGGAGACAATTGATAGTGCTTCGCGGACACCGGTTACCTCATAGAGGTTCTCTATAAGGGACTCCACACTTGACCGATGTTTGATTGCCCGCAGATTCTGAAGGATCGCAAGCCCGCGACGCAGTTCCGGTCCGGCGTCCTCAACAGGCTCTAAGTCTCTTCGCATCGACCGACTGCACTGCCAATATCTCACCAACTCCCCATCCTGCACCCCGAAGAAGCAGGATCTCAGCGCCGCGAAAAGCGCCCCGCTGTCATGGGGGTCGTCGATGACCGCCAGAACCTGTTTCAGATCGGCTGCCACCTGCTTCTTTAACTGATCCTTACCGCCGCTGATTTGAAAGGGGATGCCAAGTGAGTCGAGCATATCGCTGAGGGCACTCGTCCGGCCGCTGATAGATGCATAGAGCACGGCAATATCGCCGCAGCGAACCGGACGCGACGCGATGGAGTGTCGATCAAGAACCGTCCAACCTTCGTCCAACATCTTTTTGATCGAATGAGCAATGAGCCCGGCTTCCCGTTGCAAAACTCCGTCCGCTTCCCCCCGGCTCTTGTCTTGATTGTTGTTATCTTCATTAGATCGTATGATCTTGACCGCCGGGCCGGAGGACGGAGTGTCACGCTCCTGAGATGCTGTTATAGGGATATAGCGATCTCCGGTCTCTGCCCAGAGCGGTTCACAGAAGGCGTTGACAAAGGCTATGATGCCCTCAGTTGAGCGAAAGTTCTGCGTAATAGCGACTTCGGACTCGCCTCCACCGACCCAATCTCGCATTGCGCGGTAGATTCGGGCATCGGCATTGCGAAAGCGATAGATCGACTGCTTTGGATCGCCTACCAGAAAGAGCCGTCCAGGGCCAGGATTGGGAGTCGTCTCTTCGCCCGTCTGACCGGTTAGAATCCTGACAATTGCCGCCTGTCGGATGTCGGTATCCTGAAACTCATCGACCAGCAACCGGCCAAAGCGAATGCGCAATTCCTCCGCCACAGCAGGCTGTCCAAGCAAAATATGGGTCAGATTGAGTAAATCATCATTGCTGAGGATACCGGAGTCGCGCTTGCGCTTCTCAAAAGTCGCGATCGCGCCCCGTCCCCAGTTAAGAAGATTGATGAGCGCTGCAGACTTAAGCGATTCCAGCAGACCTTCGGCCCGGGCGCGCAGATCGCTCAGGGTTGTCCTTACCCAATCGAGGTCGGCTTTGGAGCGCCAGTTCCCGGCATTGCCAAGCCGGCCGGCATTCGGCGCTCCGGCAATGGTGAACAACTGTGAGATGAGGCTGCTGTCGTCGGCGTCGGACTCGCTTGTAACAGTATGCTCCAGTTCCTGAATCGCTATCAGCGCTTTGTCATCAGACGTGATTACCGCACTCTTAGCAAAAGTTCGCAGTTCGCGCAGTTCCTTCGAGATTGCGGTCGCTGCACTCAAATCGACTTTCATCGGGTTAAAGACGTATGCTCCGTGCCCGCGGCGGCTCAGGTCGAGCATTAGCGCTCTCAGTCTCTCCAATGACCCGCCGAGGGTGAGAAAACGCTCAATCATGAGGTCGCGAGCCGGATGATCCTCCGATAGCGCAGCAAGGAAGACTTCGTTAAAGAGCAACTCCTCTGCAATGGCATCGATCACCTCGAAATCTGGTGCTACGCCACATTCAAGAGGATAGGACCGAAGTATTCGTGCAGCGAAGGAGTGAATGGTAGAGAGCGAAGCGGAATCGATGTCGCGCAAGGCTTGCAGGACGGGCAGAGACGCGCCGCCATCCACCAGCGTTGCTTCCAACTTCCGGCGCACCCGGTCGGCCAGTTCCGCAGCAGCCTTGACAGTAAAAGTCATCGCCACGAATGACGACAGCCCTTCAGCAGCAATTAGATGGGCGACCCGTTCACTCAGGAGCGTCGTCTTACCGGTTCCGGCTCCGGCTTCGACTTGCAGTGTCCGCCAGAGCCAATCACCTTCGCCGCGCGCCCGAGCCCGAGCCTCCGCATCGAGCGGCATGATAGGTGGTGTATCGTTCATACCTTATCTTTCGCGCGCAATGCCTCGATGCGAGTTGCTCGCGGATCGCTCGCCCCCCGGCGTTTGGCGGACGACCTGCTCCGCATGTCGCAGAAGTTGGAAGCCGGACAATGGGCGCAGTCTGCGTTGCTGTGCTTTAGAGGCGGGTAAAACCCTGTCGTCTCTGAGAGTAGAAAGGCCGAAAGTATGGACTCCAGTTCGTCGCGGTCCTGGAATATTCTTGTTCCAGAGTAGTCAACAGATTTCAAGCGTCCCGCGCTATCAATCCAGAGATACTCACCAGTAAACGACTTCACAGACAGGTGCGGACGCCGATTCATCTGCAAGAGGATATAGAGGGGAATCTGCACCCGTGTCCCGGCGCCATAGTCGCGATTGGAAGGAACTTTGCCACCAGTCTTGTAATCTACGATCCGCACCCGGCCGGAAGAGTCCTCGTCGATCCGGTCGATACGCGCTTCAAGTTCAAGGCGCAGGTCTATATCATCGACCTTAAGGTTTAACTCTTCCCTCAAGTCATGCTCCACTTTCGAGACCCAGCCCGAGGCGTCTTCAACAGCCAGTCCGGATGCCGCGCGGAGAATCCGTCGACGAAGTCTTTCGCGGTAAATGCGATGCAACCCCGCCGGAAGTACCTGATCGACAATTTCAGCGTCCAGCAAGCCTTTAAGTTTCTCGTTCATAAGAACGACGTTCCGGTCCCGGTTGGAAGTCAGGAGAGGGCTAAACTCCGGATCGTTGCGGGCGGTATTGAACAGCCTTGCCAGAGCCTTGTGAATCAGAGATCCGACGGCTGCCGCAGACGGCGCAATACCGGGCTCAACTTCGTCAGGCTGGGCCAGACCAAGTCTCACGGTTAGAAGATAACGGTAGGGACATTGTGCCCAAGTCTCGATTCCGGTTACGGGAACCGACAGAGCATCGCGGCTGGGGACGACTTCACCTATAACACCATCCCAAGCCGTGAAAAGGTCTCCCCGTCTTCGTGCGCCATAAACACGCTGCGAGTATTCGACCTCCGGATCGAGGCGGTGCAAGATACCGAAGCGAAGTCTTGCCGGATCGAACTCAGGCGGGCAATTTAGGCGGCACCATTCCCGAACGAAGAGAGCACGGTCAAATGCCAGTAAGCGCGGTTCGCACTCCAGCGCACCGCTCTCATAGTGGTGGAAGTATGGCAGCCCGGAAAGTGTCTCTGAATCAACCGGTGCGCCATTCAGCAATCGTGCAAGTTCGATGATGTAGCGCGACGGAAGGAGTCCGCTCCCATCGAAGGGCGTCTCGCGAGAATAAGAGAGGTGGATCGTCCGGCGAGCGGAAGATACGATAAGTCCGAGCAGCAGACGCTGCTCTGATGTGCGCTCGGAGCGGATGCTGACAGGAAATCCCGGATCGTTGCTGAGGTGTAAATTGATCCGGCGGCGCTCGCTATCGCTGAGCAAATCTCCTTCGGGGATCCCGGACGGCACCCGACCGGCCGCCATACCGGGCAGGAAGAGGTGATCGAACCCCAATCCGCGGACATCGTCGGGCGTTGCCAGCGTCACCCCTTCAAGATACCGGCCGGCAGGTTCGTGATGTGTCTCAGCGAGGGAGCGCCGGACGATTTCCAAAAGCAGATCCCTCGAAGCCGCAGGCTCTGTGCTGTCGGCAGCCAGCAAGCGAAGTTCAGACTCAATCGATACCGATTCGTTCCCTTCCACCAGGTGAAGCCTAAGAAAATCGCAGAGCACTACTATCTGTTCCGCCAATGTTGCGGCGTCGTCCAGTTGCTTCAGGCCGTTGTCGATTCGCTGAAGGAAGACGGTCAAATCGAGCGCGATCCCGGCATCGACCTCTATCTTCAGGGGATATTCTCCCGCGCTGTTCAAGCGCTCATAAATGCCTTTGACGACCGCGATCCAGCGCTCGAGTGATGCTTCGTATAGTCCGGCTGCGCCAATGATCCGCTCCCAGTGCATATAGCGAAGCGGATTCTCATCCCCGGTTCGTTCAAGCAGCCCGAAATAGTCCGTCAGTTGCTGGTTTCGGCAACGCATCCGGTCGATTTGCAGGAGTTGGAGGAACTGCCCGGATTCATTGGTCTCAATGAGAGACCTTCCAAACTGGTTGCATAGGGGCACGCCGGCCAGGTTGAATCGATCGCGGAAGCGCTCGAGGTAATTGCTGCTATTCCACAGGATTATGGCAATTCGTTCAGGCGGCACTGACTCGTCAAGCATCAGCCGCAACACCTCGGCGACGATTCGGTCCACTTCATCGTCCGGCGTGGCGAATCCGGCAAGTTTGACATCCGGCAGAGCGGCCAATTCAACATCAGACCGATCTGCAGGAGCATATCGAAAAAGGCGTATCGGAAGGCTGCTGACAGGTTCCCGGTCAGAGAGCAACTTTGCCTCCAGATGGAACCGTGCGGTCCACCGGAGCAACCTCCGGTCAGCAAACTCGAATGCCGAGCCGTATTCGTCGAAGCAGCCTCCGGCAGGCATGAAGAACGTTCCGTAAACACCATCAAGAAGCGAATCCAACCACATCTCCTGAAGTCCATTCAGGTCGTAAATGCCGTAGATCAGAATGCGGTCGGTTCCATAGATGCGGCGATAGGCTTCGCCGGCTCTGCGGCTGGAACGATAGAAATCGGCGTCGGTTGTGAATTCGGCAATGCGGCGACGATATTCGCGCCATATCGGAAGCAGTTGTTCCCAACGGGAAGACGATCCGGAATGCAACTGCAGGCTCGCGATTCCCGAGTCGTCAGAAAGGGCGGCTTGATCGAGGTCATCGAAGACGGATGCCAAAGAACTGAGGAAACGCACTGACACTAACGGGCTGTCCGGCCTGCCTCCAGGCGCTTGCTGCACCGCCCGGTGAATGAGCAAGGGCTTCAAACCAACAGGCAGTGAGGGTTTGGTGGCTAACGTAACCGGTGAACTTATTGTCGAGAGTTCTTTCGCCAGTCCACCGAAGGTCCGGATGTGGAGGTTGACTATCCCTCCCCACCTTCTTGCCGCAGCATAAGTCAGGTAGTCGGAGACCAGTCCCGATCCGGTAACGACGACAACTGGCGACAGCGGGTCGTCGCGCTTTAGAGATTCGACTTCGCTGAAGAGGGCGTCTTCGAGGATCAGTTGGGAGGGTGAGTAGTGGATGCTTCCGCGCAACGGGGCGGTTGGAGGAGTGCTGGACGATAGTAGGATACCGGGAGTCATACGATGCGGTTCATACTAACGCACGAGTGTAATCCGACGGGTGACGATGTCTCCTCCCGAGATCATTTGCAGATGATAGATGCCGGATGACAGCCCTCCGGCGTCGATTTGGAGCCGGCTGTTCCCAAATGGCACCGTCGTCTGTCCGGCAAGCACCCGGCGCCCCGCCGGGTCGAAGATTCGCCATACCAGTTCACCGCCCGGAGTTGACGAAAAGAACGCAGTAAACCGGTTGTTGAACGGCTCGGGATAGGTCGAAAGAAGCAATGTTTCCGGCAATAGCCTGACGCCGTGCCTTGCGCCACCCATAATCGACCACCTATAGCGAGCCGATGCAAAGTGGCGGAAGAGTTCGGTCGGATCGTCGCCCCCGGCCAGTGCAAAGACGGCCGGGAAGGTATCGCCGGATGCCAGGGTCAGCGGGCCATAGCCGATCAACTGGGTCCAGTCGGCGGATTCAAGTCCCTCGGCGCGCTTGAAGCCTTCAATCAGCCATGACAGTTTGCCGGCATCGCTCCAGGAATTCTGCATCGACCGGTTCGGGAGGGCGACATGAAAATCGGGACGTCCCTCCAAGGTCGCCGCGCCGAACATCGTCCCGACAGGGTGGTCATAGGATACCCATCCGCCGCCTCGCTCCCTATCGTAGCGCAGGGTGTTGGCACTGGACTCGACGACATCCCAATCGAGGAAGAGGCCGATATAGAGGCTGTCGAGATCGGATCCGTTCGAGTTGGTCACTTCGTAAGAGAAGATCACATACCGGTCATCGGGAGCCGACCCGAAGGTATAGGTCGTTTGCTTGACGCTGATATTGAGCGGTGTTTCGGCGCGCGAATCGGCATAGTAAGCTGTCGAGACCTCATCGCCGCCGGCAAGTCTATCAACCACAATGCCCTGTCTGCGGCTGGCAAAATCGAACCGTCCGCGAGCCGCATCGCCATAGGCGTTATCCGAGACCCGGCCTCGCGTCCCCCCTATCATCAGGGAGCCGTGAAAAAGCCCGGACGGTCCGTCGGCGGGCACTCGAAAGCCCTCGCCAGCAATGCTCTCGCCTACGTAGTCATACCAGCCGATGGCTCCAAAATCGGAGACGCTCAGCCTGACATCCCCTCCCCGGTGACTGGCAGTCGGTGACCGAACCGTAATCTCAAACGGAAGCGTCTGACGCCTCCGGTCATTGGAATAGACCTCCAGCGCACAGCGCAACCGGCTGCCGGGAGCGGCATTAGAACTGATGCGACCGGCGATTGGAGTGTCGAAGTTACCGGCCTGTTCGCCGGTAGCGAGATCGCCTAAAAGTGTGCGTACCGTGTCGAAGGAGACGCCGCCGCTCAATGCAATAGGAACGACCTCGACATGGTGCGCTGTTGCGGCAAGCGAGTTGCGGATCCGGAAGGCAACTTGAATGTCCTCTGCAGGGTCAATCACGCCGTCGTCATTGCCATCGATCTTGTCACTGACCTCAATAGCAAGCAGTTCGAATCCGTCAAGCGAGGCTGCCAAGGACCGGTAGATATTAAGTCGGCCGGCACCGAGTTGGCCGTTGTAACCGGGATTCAACTGGTCGATGGGATCGGCCGATCGCATCAACTGCAATCTCACCTCTTGCGGCGTCCAATCGGGGTGTTTAGAGTAGAGCAGCGCTGCTGCACCGACGACGAGGGGCGTCGCCATAGATGTTCCGGAAAGGATGCCGAAGCCATTCGACGGCAGCAGCGATAGGATGCTCTGACCCGGCGCGCTGACCGAGACCCAAGTGCCGGAGTTGCTGAACGACGCCCGTTGGTCGCGGTCATCGGTCGCGGCGACGGCAAGCACCCCGGGATAACCGGCGGGAAAGTGGTTGAAAGCCGATCCACCGCTGAGGTTGCCGGCGGCAGCCACTATCAAAGCGCCTTTCGACAAGGCGTAGTCGATGGCAATCCGTTCGACTAGCGAGGGCGAGTCGCTGCCCCACGAAAGGTTAATTGCCCTGGCACCGTTCTCGACCGCGTAGAACAGCCCTTCGTAGCCATACCAGATCGCGCCTCCGGCACCGGTGCGAAGTGACATGATCCGACAGTCCCAGGCGGCTCCGGCGATGCCGTAGCCATTGTCTGTAGCGGCTCCGGCGATCCCGGCGACGTGCGTCCCATGGTTGTCGGAGCGCGGCGGTCGTGGATCATTGTCGTTCTCAAAGAAGTCCCAGCCGTGGAGGTCGTCGATGAAGCCGTTGCCGTCGTCATCGACGCCGGGTCGTCCTACTGCTTCAAGACGGTTCACCCAACGTTGCCGGTAGAGGTCGCCGTGATCGTAATCGACGCCGATATCGACGATCGCAATGATGATGCTTGAGTCGCCGCGCTCGATGTCCCACCCGGCGGAGGCGAAGACTTGCCTGAGCCCCCACTGCTCGGCAAAGAAGGGATCATCCGGCGGCGCGTCGGCGCCGTTCAGGTCATTAGGCTGGTCCAGCAAGGCGCAAGTCTGCCTTACCGGACTTATTTCTGCCCACAGGACGCCGGTTAACTGCGACACCCGATGCTGAAGATCAACTCCATCAACATCGCTCGACTTCCATCGAAAGAGGCCTTTTAGCGGGTCGTAGTTCTGAGCAGTCGTCGGGATTCGCAGCGGCTGGATGGCAATGTCGATCGGGTTGGCGTCCCGCCGGGGCAGCGCCTCGTGCAGCCAACTTGCGACCGGCATCCGGTCTTTCCCGACCAGCGACGGCTCAAGTTGGAAGATCACCTCCGCCGCATTCAAGGGTCCGAAGAGTCCCACGAGCAATACAACGGGGGTGCAGACTCCCACACCCCCGTGTCGTTCGCGGATCAGTCGTTCCCCAAGAACAGGCGATTTACGACTTCTTCTCAATCGTCCCCGAGGCTCCGCACTGGGAACACTTTTGAGGTTTGCACCGGCACTCTTTTTCGGCGCCGCAGACCTTGCAGACAAATACCGCCATCGGTATCTCCTTTTTGAATTGGATGATATATATCAAAGCCGCAACCGCGCGGCATTTGAGGCGGTAGTATCAAGACCTGCGTCTGATTGGTTCCGATCATATTATCCCCCTCTCAACTCCATCGCCTGCACCGCGGCGATCGCCGAGATGTTGACGATGTCCTCGACCGATGCTCCCATCTGAAGGACGTGATAGGATTTGGAAAGGCCCATCAGGATGGGGCCGATAGCTTCCGCGCCGCCCAACTCGATCAGAAGTTTATAGGCGATGTTCCCCGATGTCAAGCCGGGAAAGACGAGGATGTTGGCTTCTTCCTTGAGCCGGCTGAAAGGAAACGTCTCGCGCAGGATGTCGGTATCGAACGCGGTATTAGCCTGCATTTCGCCATCGACGATCAGGTCGGGGTGGGTCTTCTGCAGGATAGCTACTGCCTGCTGAACGGTTTCGACCATGGGATGCCGCACCGACCCGAAATTGGAGAACGAGAGCATTGCTACGCGCGGCTCGATGTCGAATCTCCGGGCAGTTTCGGAGGCACAGAGAGCGATCTCGGCCAGGGTCTCAGCGTCGGGCAGGATGTTCACCGTAGCGTCGGCGCAGAAGATCAACCGGTTCTTAAAGAGGAGCATGTAAAGCCCCGAGGCGTGCTTCAAGCCGGGCGCCAGCGGGATCGTCTGCAAAGCCGGGCGAATGGCTTCGGGATAGTGCCGCTCTTCGCCGCAGACAACGGCATCGACGAGCCCTTGCGAGAGCATCATTGCAGCGTAGTAGTCGCGATGCCCCAACTGCCGCTGCGCTTCCCGGCGGGTGACGCCCTTGCGCGCCCGCAATTGGAAATAGGACTCGATCAGGGACTCTCGCGAGGAGTGGTGATGAACATCGACGAGTTCCATTCCGTTCAGGTGGACCGAGAGGCGACCGGCGGCCGCTTCGATTTCCTCCGGGGAGCCGAGCAGGACCGGGATTCCGATACCTTCATCGAGGACCCTTCCCGCAGCGCGAAGAATCTTTTCGTGATGGCCTTCCGGATAGGCGATCCGGACGGTTGCGCTCGACTTTGGGCGGCGACGGGATTTGTTGATCACCTGCCGCATCACTTCCTTGGAGCGTCCCAGACGCCGTTCGAGTTGTTCCTGGTAGGCTTCAAAGTCGGTGATAGGGATTCGCGCGACACCGGTCTCACAGGCGGCTTTCGCCACCGCAACCGCTTCCCAGAGGAGCACTCGCGGGTCGAACGGCTTGGGGATGAGGTATTCCGGGCCAAAGTCGATCCGGTCCAAACCGTAAGCGTTGCAAACCGCTTCGGGGACATCCTGTTTGGCAAGATCGGCGAGGGCTTTTGCCGCAGCAACCTTCATTTCCTCATTTATGGCGCGAGCCCGGACGTCGAGCGCACCGCGGAAGATGAACGGAAAGCCGAGGACGTTGTTCACTTGATTAGGGTAGTCGCTCCTCCCGGTCGCCATCAAGACGTCGTTGCGTGCGGCGACCGCAGCCGGATATGGAATCTCCGGGTCCGGATTGGCCATCGCGAAAATGATCGGCCGGTCGGCCATCGAACGGACCATCTCGGGCGTCACGCAATCGGCGACTGAGAGTCCGCAAAAGACGTCGGCGCCCTTGAGCGCTTCCTCAAGCGTCCGGCATTTCGTGTCGCGGGCGAAATCAGCCTTGTATTTGTTAAACTTGGGATGCGACGGATCGAGGTCTTCGCGTCCGCGATAGACGACGCCCTTGGTGTCGCATAGGAGCACGTTCTCGGGCTTGACGCCGAGCCGAATGTGGAACTTGGCACAGGCGATGCCCGATGCTCCCGCGCCGTTGAAGACAACCCGGATCTCGGAAATGTCCTTTTCGACGATTTCGCAGGCATTCAGGAGCGCGGCACCTGAAATGATCGCCGTCCCGTGCTGGTCGTCGTGAAAGACCGGGATATCGAGGATCTCCCGCAAGCGCTCTTCGACTTCGAAGCAGTCGGGTGCTGAGATGTCTTCGAGGTTTATCCCCCCGAAAGTTGGCTCGAGCATCCGGCAGGCATCAATCACTTCCTTCGGCGTCTTCGCATTCAGTTCGATGTCGAAGACGTCGATGTCGGCGAATCTCTTGAAGAGCACACCCTTGCCTTCCATCACCGGCTTGCCGGCAAGCGGCCCGATGTTGCCGAGTCCCAGCACCGCAGTTCCGTTCGAGACCACCGCCACCAGATTTCCCTTGGCTGTGTAGCGATAGACATCGTCCGGATTCTTATGGATGTCGCGGCACGGCTCGGCGACGCCGGGCGAATAAGCCAGCGACAGATCGCGCTGCGTTGCGCACGGCTTGGTGGCGATGACTTCGATCTTCCCCACCCGGGGACGATAGTGATACTCGAGCGCTTCTTCGCGCGTGAACATTTGATTGACTCCCTGCTGTGATTGCGACCGAACCCGAAGGCTGGCCTTGGCCGCTTATATGACCGCTGCTATTAGGTTATTTATTTTATAGTTCGCCCAACAACTGGACGAACTCGCGGAACACCCGTTCGTCGATCTCAGAGCCCGACATTTCTTTCATCACCTGTAGTCCGTCAAAACTGCGATAGGCATCCCGATAGACCCGGCGGGTCGTCAGCGCATCGTAGATGTCAGCGGTTGAAATGATGCGAACCGCCAAGTCGATCTGCGATCCGGTCAGCCCGAAAGGATAACCGCGCCCGTTCAATTTTTCGTGATGATGACGGACCGCATAGAGTTGATGATCGCCCATCTCGCCGCTCTGTGTGAGCGATTGAAATCCAAACTCAGGATGCCGTTTCATCACCTCGAACTCATCGGCGTTGAGCGGCCCGTCCTTATTAGTGATCGACCAGTCGATGAAACTCTTCCCCACATCGTGTAGCAGTGCGCTCTGCCCAAGTTCGGTTAGACTCTCGCCGCCCGGATAGCCCACCCGCCGGGCAAGCGCTACGGTGTAGAGCATGACATTGACGGAATGGGTATAGGTATAGTAGTCTTTCGATGCGAGGTCCATAAAGCGGGCCAGGGCACCAGGAGTGCTGACGACGAAATCGACCGCCTGTTCAGCCACCTTCTTGCCTGCCCGGACGCCTTCCGATGACGATGGATTCGATATTGCTTCACGCACCAGAAAGACCGTCGTGTCGTAGATTACCGATGCCTTTTGCTGATCGTCGGCATCCGGATCTGCGAGGATTCGTTGAAGATTCTCCTCCAGATAACGCCTTAGTTGACATCCTTCATCCCCCCTAATGAAAATGTAAGAATGCCCGTTCTCGCGCAGCCTTTCGCGGACGCTGCCGTCAAAGGGAATACCGGGTTCCCGGTATTTTATGAACTTGTCATCGGTCCGGATATGGATTTGGGCCTCGAGCACTCCATCGGTATGAAGCTCGTCAAGGGCGATAGAAAGAAACGCCGGTCGTTCAGGGTCGATTTGACCGGCTTTGGGGAGGTGGAATGTCTTCACGGACTTTTTTCAGCAGTGCTTTGAAGTGAGTTTGTAGTAGGAAATAGAGATATGGTCGAACGCACTACCCAGGCATCGGGAAATCCCGATCTCCGAAGCGAATCACAGAGGTTGACCGCTCCCTCACGAGTCGGGAACTCACCTACCCGGACTTTGTATTGCGGCGCCTCGTAGAGCATGTAAGTAGGAAGCCCCGTCATCTCCCGTATGCTGGACTCGGCTCTGCGCGCCAAGGATTGATCGTATCCGGAGAAGACCTGAACCCGATAGCCGTCACGCAATTCCGGTAGTGGTAGAGGCGCGTCTTCCGCTTCCATCGTGTCGGCCGGCATCACCGCATAGGCGAATCGATAGGGTCTGAAGTCGAGACGCGGCGTCGGAGCATAGAAAGCTCTTTCGGGCAGGACCACCCGCGGGAGGTCTTCCCGTTGACGCGGCGGCCAAGATGGGGCTGTGGAGTCGCTCGGTGGCAGCCCACCTTTGGGATCGAACTCGGCTTGTGGTGCAGTCCCAACACACCCGATCGCCAATGCCCAGAAGCAAATCCAGGCGGCACCATGCAGTTGAAGGCGAGGGGAGATGAGCCCGTTCTTCATAGTCCATAATATAGTGGCTTGAGCATCTTTGGCCAAATGCCAATGACAAATTCTGATCACTAATGCCAATGTCTGATGACCTGCCGCTACCAACGAAGGCGTCCGGCAGCAAGCCCGCCTCAAGACCGGCATCTATTCTCTAATCGTCAACCCCGATATTCCGCTTCGTCATCCCCAATAACCCGCTTTCTCTTCCCTGCGCAGACGGGGACCCAGGCCATGTTTGATCGACTGGGTTCCCGCCTTTGCAGGCAAGACTTCCTTTTTCTGCTTGCCGGAAGCGGATAGTAGGATTAGATTGAAGAGGCTGGCTCCGGGTGAATAGCCCCCTCTTGTATCCCCTCCTGCATAGCGGGGGGACGGGCAGAATGACGTTGTTCCCAATTAGTTAACTGGAGTTGACGATGACGAGACCCTCACTCTTGCGGCGCAAAACCGGACTCGGCGGCACGCTCGGGCTGCCGGCGATGCTCTTGCTCGCGCTTGTCGGCTGCAGCCGACAAAGCGATACCATCCGGATCGCGGTCGTATCGCCGATGACAGGCGAATCTGCCAAGATGGGCGAGGATATCTCGCGCGCTGTCCAACTGGCGGTTGAAGAGTGGAACCAACAGGGCGGAGTCCTCGGCCGTCGCATCATCCTCTCCATTGAGGATGACCGCGCCGATCCAAAGGATGCCGTATCAGCCGCGTCGAAGGTCGTCGCTCAGGGAGCGGTCGGTGTCATCGGCCACTACAACTCGTCCTGCACTATTCCGGCTTCCAACATCTATCACGAAGCCGGCATCCCGATGATCACACCGGCTTCGACCAATCCGATGGTCACAGACCGCGGCTACTCGTCTGTCTTTCGCACCTGTGGGCGCGACGACCAGCAAGGCCGGGTCGAAGCCGACTTTGCCTGCCAGGCACTTAATGCCCAACGAATTGCCATACTGCACGATAAAACCACCTATGGCCAGGGCCTGGCAGGTGAGTTCAGAAAGAACCTTACATCAACTGCCGAAGTCGTCTTTGCCGAAGGAGTTACTCGCGGAGATAAGGACTTCAGTGCAGTCCTGACCAGCCTGAAGGCTGCATCGCCCGATCTCGTGATGTTTGGAGGGCTCTATGGCGAAGGTGGACTCATCATTCGACAGATGCGCGACCTTGGTGTCGCAGCGGCTTTCCTGTCCGGCGATGGGGTCTATGATCCGGAATTCCTTCGCATAGCCGGATCTGCTGCTGAAGGCGCTTACCTCTCCTATGCCCCTTCCGCCGAGGGCATACCTGCCGCGCGCAAGTTCCTCGAGTCTTACCTTAAGCGCTGGCCGGAAGTCGGTCCCTACTCGCTATTTGCCTATGATGCTACGAATATCCTCCTGAAGGGGATTGAACTTGCCGGGACGACTGACGGACGCAAGGTTGCAGCAACCATTCATACCAATAGTTTCCCGGCGGCGTTTGGGACGGTCGCGTTCGATGCCAAGGGCGATCCAGTGGTGGCGCCTTATGTGATGTGGATCGTGCGCGACGGCAAGTTGGTGCCGCTCGATGGACTGCCCAAGCCGGTTCACGTCGAGACCCATTGAATAGAGTGAGCAGCCAAGTTCCTCAATGCAAACACCTCAAACTTTAAAGGGATGTTCCTCCAGCAACTAATCAACGGCATCACCCTGGGCTGTGTCTATGCGCTGATTGCGCTGGGCTACACGATGGTCTATGGCATCTTGCAGTTGATCAACTTCGCGCACGGGGAGATCTATATGCTCGGCGCCTACCTCGGAGTGATAGGGCTGGCGTTGCTGCAAGCCATCCACTTTGCCCCTTCTTCGCCGCTTGTATTGGTATTGACGCTGGCATTGTTTGCGGCTTTGATAGCTGCGCTATGGGGGATCACTATCGAGCGGTTAGCCTACCGGCCTCTGCGCGGAGCCGGACGGTTGGCACCGCTTATTGCGGCATTGGGCATCTCTATAGTCCTGCAGAACTTCGTAATGCACTCACAAGGTGCGCGCGAGAAGATCTTCCCGGCTTTATGGGCTGGCTCCGGCTATATCTTCGGCAATACCCGGGTTTCGGCGGTTCAGTTGCTCATCATCATCACCTCCGCTGTGATGATGGTCGGTCTGACGCTTTTGGTGCAGAAGACCCGCATCGGCACGGCAATGCGCGCCACTGCACAGGACCGTGTGATGGCGCAACTCTGTGGTATCGATGCGAACATGATCATCGCGATTACCTTCGCCATCGGGTCGGCGTTAGCCGGCATCGCAGGAGTTCTCATTGCCGCCTACTACGGGATGATCAACTTCTATATCGGATATCAAGCCGGGCTAAAGGCATTCGCCGCTGCCGTCCTCGGCGGCATTGGGACGATTCCGGGCGCGATGCTGGGCGGGCTCCTGCTGGGACTTGTCGAAGCTTTCGGCGCCGGCTATCTCTCGAGCCAATACAAGGATGTCTATGCCTTCCTGATCCTGATACTTTTCCTGATCTTTCGACCGGGTGGATTATTGGGTGAGCAATTGGCTGAGAAGGTCTGATGGGGGCTAACGACGCAGATTCGCCACAAGGAGCAGCCAATGGAGTGAAGGATGATAGCGTCGCAGCAGACCATAGGAGGGCGTTTGAGGCGTTGGGGGCGGTGGCTCTAACCGGTGCGATCACTCTGCCGTTTACAGGTCTGATAGGGAGCCTTGCAATTGCCGTCGCTGCCGGCCTGTTTCAGTATTACTCCTCCGGCGACGCCTCCCATATTAAACGTGGATCATGGCAGCCCATCGCCGTCCCGCAAATCGTCAGAACGCTGCATCCCAAGTTAAAGGGCGCTATTGCAGCCGTCTTCCTTCTACTGCTGCCCTTACTCCTGCTTCAGCGCTACCAGATAGAGGTCTTGACATTAGGGTTACTCTACGCGACGCTCGCCATCGGTCTCAACTACATCGTCGGGCTCTGCGGGCTGCTGGTGCTCGGCTACATCGCTTTCTATGCCATCGGAGCCTACGCCTACGCCCTGCTGAATCTGCACTTTGGCATTGGACTCTTCGCCGCCTGGCCGCTCGCGATGTTGGCTGGAGCCCTTGCCGGCCTGCTGGTAGGGCTTCCGGTGATGCGACTACGGGGTGACTACCTCGCCATTGTGACGCTCGGCTTTGGGGAGATCGTTCGCATCGTCCTGAACAACTGGGACGCGGTTACGGCCGGACCGAACGGCATCATGGGCATAGCCCGACCCAGCCTCTTTGGTTGGAAACTGACTTCGCCATCGGCTTACTACATCCTCGCCCTGCTGCTAACTTGTGTTGCATTCTATACCCAGTCGCGGATGATCAAGTCGCGTATCGGGCGGGCTTGGGAAGCGATCCGAGAAGATGAGTTGGCAGCCGCTCACTGCGGTGTGCCGGTGGTGAAGATGAAACTACTGGCTATGGCTATGGGAGGACTTTGGGCCGGTGCGGCGGGCGCTCTATTTGCCTCCCGAATGACCCATGTTTCGCCGGAGAGTTTCACCTTTCTCGAGTCGGTTCTGGTGCTCTGTATGGTAGTCCTGGGAGGGATGGGAAATCCCATCGGGGTATCGGTTGGAGCTGTCTCATTGATCGTCCTGCCCGAATTGCTGCGGGGAGCCGCCGGCTACCGGATGTTGGCCTTTGGCTTGCTCCTGGTGCTGGCTATGCGCTACCGCCGGGAGGGATTTTTGCCGATGCGACGGCTCAAACTGGCAGGGGGCAATTAGCCCTACGATGTGCAGTTGCTAGTCACCCTAAACGAAGTGAAGGGTCTTCTCCGGACGAGATGCTTCGCTGCGTTCAGCATGACATATATGGAGATTTCTACACTGAATATAATGTCAAAGTTAGGCAGGGTGAATTTCATCTTCCCACATCTACAATGGCATTACTTAAGATAGAGGCCCTATCCTGCCATTTCGGTGGTGTTCGAGCATTGAGCGATGCCAGAGTCGCGGTGTCCGATGGCGCCATTCACGGCTTGATCGGGCCGAACGGCTCAGGCAAGACGACGCTCTTTAACTGTCTGACCGGGGTCTATCGACCTACGGCAGGGAGAGTCGTGTTTCAAGATCGCGACATCACCCGGCTTGCCCCGGCGGACATCTGCAATAGAGGCATCACCAGGACTTTTCAGAACATCCGCCTCTTTGGAGCGATGACGGCTCTGGAAAACGTCCTGGTGGGGATGAACCGTCATTTGAAGGAGTATTGGGCGGGTATGCTGGCGGGCAGCAGGAACTTTCGCAATAGCGAGGACTCGGCTCACCGCGACGCGATGGCCTGTCTTGCACGATGCGGACTATCCGGAGAAGCCGACGCGCCTGCTTCCAGTCTGCCTTATGGCAAGCAGCGCCGTCTTGAGATTGCCCGGGCGCTCGCCGCGAAGCCTCAGTTGCTGCTCCTCGACGAACCGGCGGCGGGCATGAATCCGGCGGAAGCTGAGGACCTCAAGAACCTTATTCGCAGCATCCGCGATTCCGGGATCACCATACTGCTGATTGAGCATAACGTCAGGCTGGTGATGGGTCTTTGCGATCGGGTCAGCGTCCTCGACGCCGGGAGACTTATCGCGGACGATTTACCGGATCGCGTAGCGAACGATCCGAAGGTGATCGAGGCCTACCTGGGCCGAGCGGATGGTTAGGCAGCATTAGACAATGGGACTATTGGACTACAGGAAGAGAATCCTAAAGTGAATGAACGATCTTTGGTACATTCTAATAGATTGAGGCGATACACTAAGCATGCCGCATCGTTACCGGCTGTCTTATTTCTTTATTTCTTCAATCTATTAGACTCTACTGCTGTCGCCGCATTTAGGGCTCCGGTCAGTGCGCAAGGCGGGATGGTTGCAACGCCGCATCCGGCAGCAACCGAGGCGGCAGTTGAAATCTTAAAGCAAGGAGGCAACGCCGTCGATGCCGCTATTGCGGCGGCGTTCGTTGTGTCGGTCGCCGAACAGTATCATAGCGGTTTGGGCGGGGGTGAATTCGCGCTTGTCTGGCGACAGGGAATGGAGACTCCGGCAGCCCTCGATGCCCGCGAATGCGCGCCGGGATATGCCGCCGCCGATATGTTCATCGATCGGAAGACTGGTCAACCCGACGGCGACCGATCCTGGAAGGGCGGCCTGGCGGTCGGCGTTCCCGGGTCGGTCAAGGGGCGTGTTCAACTTCATCAGCGTTATGGGCGGCTCGACTGGGAAAGGGTGGTTGCCCCGGCTATCAGGTTAGCCCGGGATGGCTTGGTCGTCAACCGGATTCTGCACGGCAACATCGACCGGTTGAAGGACGACTTAGCCAGTGATTCCGCCGCATCGACGATATTCCTATCCACCGGCACAACTCCCCGGCGCGGCGATACACTCTACCAGCCGACACTCGCCCGGACACTTGAACAGATCGCCTTGGACCAAGGTGCGTCGTTCTACAAAGGTGTGCAGGCGAAGGCTATTGTCCGGTCGGTAGTCCGCACCGGGGGGATAATGACGCTAAAGGATCTTGCCGACTACCGCGTCGTCTGGCGTAGGCCTTTGGTAGTCGAGACAAGCGCTTCAGGCACGGCGTCTGCGCACCAGATCTGGACAATGTCTCCCCCTTCTTCAGGCGGTTTCTGCATCACCTTGATGCTCAACATCCTGCGTCACGTCCCGTTGGACAGTATGAGCCCCGGCTCGGCAGATCAGATACATATGATAGCCCAGGCCATGGAGCGCGCTTTTGCCGATCGGGCAGCCTACCTTGGCGACCCGGACTTCAGTCCGATGCCCTATCCCCTTAACGACATTACGCATGGCGAATACTATGAGGAGGCCATTGACCGGCGGGAGCGTAAACCGGTAACCGGACCGGGCAACTATAAGTTAGAGCGGATCGAAGCCCCGGATCGCCATACCAGCCACATCTCGGTGATAGACGGGGAAGGCCATATGTGTGCGCTAACGACCTCGGTAAACACCGCCTTTGGGTCGCTCGTCTTTGTGCCGGAACTGGGCATCTTTCTCAACAACAC
>VGIQ01000038.1 GCA_016867835.1 Calditrichota bacterium
GGGCTACGGCTCGGGCTACGGCTCGGGCTACGGCTCGGGCTACGGCTCGGGCTACGGCTCGGGCTTAAGAAGCCCGGGCACACTATCAATCCAAACTGAATGGAGAATGGTATGAGCCCGAGAACGAATCTGTCGCTGGCAGTGCTGGTTCTGCTGGCGGTCATCACCCTCTTCGCCGCGCCGGGAGAGGCGTGGGCGGTTGACTTCGAGACTGGAATCGACTGGATGGGAGAGGATGTTCACAATGAACTTGTGACAATCACTCTCCGCACCAGGGCCTTTCTCGGTGGTCCTATTCTCGATCAGATCAAAATGCAGACTGAAGCTGCGGACGACGAAGACTTCCCCGTATTTACTGCTTCGTTCAATCCCCACTCACCGGCCGTAATCTGGGAGATCGAAATCACTCCGGCATCCCTATTTCCCACCAATGTCATCAATGCCGGCAACATCAATTGGCAGGGCAACAACCAGGCCGGTTGGTTCCATCTTGGAGAATGAGTGCGAGATCACTTTTAAGCGGCGGCTTGCGGCATGCGCCACGAGCCGCCGCTTGGGGTCGTCTGCTTCCAATATTGTCTAACGCGTCTGAAACCGGTAATGCCTCAATGCCTTCGTTCATTTTCAAGACACCAAGCCTGCCCATTGCAACCTTCTTGTGCTTGGGGTTACTTCGGACTCTTGATGCCCAGCCCGATCGAATCGATCTTCAATTTTTCGGAGGTGCAGGAATTCAGGTCCTTACCGATCTCTTCCAGACGGCAGATAACAGCTTCATACTATGCGGCCTAAGTGGCGGTGTCAGCCCAAATGGCCGCGGTGATGCTTATATGGTACGATTGGATGCACAACGAAATCTGGAGTGGGAGCGAATACTTGGCTTTGACGAGCCAACCAGACTTGAGTCTGTTATTGATACCGATGATGGGCGGCTGATTTGTGCCGGCGTTAGTGAATCTCAGTTTTTCGGCATGGCGCTCACGCAAGATGGAGAAATAGAATGGGCTAATTTCTATGGACTCGGATATGCTCATGCTGCAATCGAATTGAAAGCAGGTGGTTTGATCTTCGCGGGTATCTCGTTGGCGAACGGCCAAAATCGAGCACAGTTAACTTCAGTTCGTGCAGATGGAGAAGTGAATTGGCAGCGCTATTACTCGCCCGGAGGATCGGCCAGATTTTACACTCTTCGTGAAGTCGAGGATGACATTATTGCCGCTGGCTGGGGTTTTATTCAAGGCGATGGTGATCATGTCTATGCCGTTCGCGCAAGTCAGGATAACGGGGATGTGATTTGGGAACGGTTCTTCAGAGACCTTCCACCCTACCAGGCTTATTCAATGGTATCTTCGGTTGATGGCAATTATCTTCTGACTGGATTTGCGCTTGCCGGTAGGGTCTATCCCTATCTAATGAACATCTCATCTGACGGTAATTTCAATTGGCTGCGAATCTATGAGAATCTGGGTGGCAATGCACGTGGATATTCGGTTGCGCGGCTTGACGACGGGTATCTAATTGTTGGAAGCGTAGGCATCGGCGCCCAACAGACCCGCCCTATAGCAATCCGAACCGCGAATACAGGCTTAGCCAACTGGGCAAGTCAGTATGCGGTTGAAGAGTTGGAGAATGTTGACGCGGGTAGTAATAATCTGAATTCGACGATCAGAACAACAAACAATTTATGGCTTGCCTGCGGATGGGTGCGCAAAACAAATTTCGAACTGGACTATGACGGAATCCTCGCCAGTTTTGTGCCGGACACTCTTGCCCCGATTATCCGAAATTACAGTCCACGTGACACACTGGTTCAAATCCTGTCAGAATCGAGTATAGACTTTCTCGTAGAGGCCGATTCTCCGGCTGGACAGGAAACACGCTATGAATGGTATGCGAATGATACACTATTGAATGAAGTTGATAATGGGATTACATTGGTGTTTCCAAGATCAGGCGATGTTACAATACGCTGTCGAGCATCAAATGAATTTGGTCGGGTCGATTTGACGTGGCTGGTCCGCGTCCGCGACCTTTTCATCATCACCCACTCTCCCGACACCCTGTCCCTCACCATCCGCCGCAATAGCGAAATCGACTTCTCCCTCGACTCCGTCGCCTACATTGGGGATAGTGAGAATCTCCGTTATGAGTGGCTGATTTACGACTCGGCGGCGGTGAGGTGGGAGGAAGTGGCAGGGGATGACCGGATCGGAATCCGGTCCTACGCGTTCGACCGAACGGGCGGCTATGCCCTGAAAGCGAAGGTCTTCGACCCGAATGTCGATCCGGTGCCTGCAGATTCCGTCCAATGGGCGATTCAGGTGCGAGGGGTCCTTCGAGCCTTTGAGCCGAATGTGCCCGAAATCTCCCTCGAGCCTCGTCAGGAAGCGACGTTTGAGTTGATTCCCTTCAACGCCAACAACGACTCGATTCAGTTCTGGTGGACACTGGACGAAGCGGATGATACTTTGTCCATTTTGTCCACATTGTCCATTTCGTTTGCTGACACCGGCAGATATGTCGTGAGTGGGTATGCGCGGGAGCAGGTCGGCGAGGAGGAGTGGGAGGAGGATGTGCAGAGGTGGGCGGTGAATGTGGGAATGCTGAGTGTGGATGATTTTGGGTTGGATTCCGGCTTTCGCCGGAATGATGATCCCCTCATGATCTCGATTGCTCCGAATCCATTCAATGATCGAGCGACGGTGACGATTGACCTTGGAGGGCGGGCATTCCTGCCCGCCCTAAGGGCGGACAAGAATGTCCGCCTTCCAAGTGCGCAAGTGGGGGGTCTAATCCCTGTCCGGCTCAGCCTCTACGCGCTCGACGGGCGGGAAGTGCTCCATCTTCACGATGGTCCCCTCTCGCCCGGCACGCATCAGTTCAGATTCTTCACTTCGTTCAGAATGACATCGGGAGTCAATATGCCATCGGGTGTCTATCTTCTCCGCCTTCAGGCCGGCTCCCACTCCCGCACCGTCAAAGCGGTCTTGATGCGGTAAGGTCTGTGAGTGTGAAGAGTGGGTTGAAACGGTCACCATGACCGCCAACCTCTCTATTCTTTCAGTCCTACCCAGACCGGTTTAACGGGCACAGAGTCTCGTTCCAGTGCATCGAGAGCAATCTGCCGGACGACTGCCGGCGTTATATCCCGCCCCCCCAGTCCCGCAATGTATTCGAAAACGTCCGGCCGAGCGATATTTGCTGACTTTGAGCCGCTGTTTGCGCTGTAGAGCGCTGCCTTCACTTCCTGTGCCCAGATACCCCCCATTCCAACGCAGACATTACGGTCGATAACCGCCAGCCGGGGTGTTCCCTGGCAAAGTCTCAAAAGTTCGCCAGATGGAAACGGCCTGAGAAGGCGGGTCTTCAGCAATCCTACCCGATGCCCTCCGGCGCGCAGTTCGTCAATGGCCATTCGTGCCGTTGAGGTTACAGAACCTGAAGTAACGAGCAACAGGTCAAAGTCCTCACTGTCCGCCGGATAGCGCTCGATTAGTCCGTAAGAGCGGCCAAAAATGCGGCCGTAGAGGTCGTCCGCTTCCCGTGCCTTGTCGAGCGCTTCCTCCATTGCCAATTGCATCTTATAACGGAATTCCATATAGACATCGGCTCCAACAAGTCCACCGAAGGCGTGAGGATCTCTGGTATCGAGATAGACTTCGGGCTGATATCGAGGGAGATACTCTGCAGTGGCTTCAGGTCCGGGCACATCGACCGCTTCCGAGGTGTGCGACAGGAAAAAGGCATCGAGGACGATCATCGCCGGCAGGTTGACGGCTTCGGCTACCCGGTAAGCCTGGATCACCGTGTCGAGGACTTCCTGATTGGATTCGCAGTAGAACTGGATCCAACCGGTGTCGCGCTGAGCCAGGGAGTCGTTTTGATCGGCCCAGATCGACCAACCGGGAGCCATCGCCCGGTTGACATCGGCCATCACCACCGGAAGACGACCCAGCGCCGCCCAATGCAAAAGTTCGTGCATCAGCGCAAGCCCTTGCGCCGAGGTCGCGGTAAAGGTGCGCGCTCCGGCTGCTTGCGCGCCTATGCACCCGGCCATTGCCGAGTGCTCTGACTCCACCTTGATGAACTCAGCCGCGAGCATCTTGCGCGTGACAAGGTCGGCAAGTTCTTCGATAATGGTGGTCTGAGGCGTGATGGGATATGCCGAAACGACCTGCGCCTGTGCGCACATCACACCCCAGGCGACGGCTTGATTGCCGGTTAGGACTTTCTGCATTGCGTTGCGATTGCTGCTTCGAGTTCTCGGATTGGGAACCGGACTGGCCTTTTAGGAACGCCTGGCATGCATCGCCAGTTGCCGTGCGGCTTCACGAATCGGAAGCGTTCCGGCAGCCAAATGCTCCAGTGCGCCGTCCGGCAGGTTCTTCCAGAAGGACTGAACGACGAGCCGCTCGGCGTCGCTCCGGATTCGGGCGAGCCGTTGTTCCCTTCGTCTTTGCAGCAAAAAGCCCTCCATTTCTGCCCGCTGAAGCCAATCCTCTATATGATCGCAAAGTTCGACGACGCCATCGCCCGTTCGTGCCAGAGTGGATAGCACTCCCGGGACGCGCTGCGGCAGCGCGGCAGCAGACTTGCTCGGCTCGGCATCGAGGTCGGAATGATTTCCGAGCATCTCTACTGGGTCCTTGCCGCCGGAGAGGAGGCCATACTTCATTTCGAGCATCATCTCGAGGTCGCCGATGAACCGGTCGGCGCCTCGCAGGTCCTTCTTGTTGACCACAAAGAGATCGGCTATTTCCATAAGTCCTGCCTTCATAGTCTGGATTATGTCGCCCAATCCGGGCTCGAGGACGACGATGGTCATATCTACGGCGCCTGCGACATCCACCTCGACCTGTCCCACACCGACGGTTTCGATGATGACGCGGTTGTATCCGGTTTGCTCAAAGAGATCAGCCGCATCGACAGCCGCTGCGGCAAGCCCTCCGGCCTGGCCGCGGGTGGCAAGGCTGCGTATAAAGACGCCTTCGTCACCTGCGAATTCGCTCATCCGGACCCGGTCGCCAAGAAGCGCTCCACCGGAGAAAGGACTCGACGGATCGACCGCTACGATTGCTACAGAAAGTCCGCGTTTGCGATAAATGCGGATCAACTGATCGATGAGGCTGCTCTTGCCGGCACCGAGCGGTCCGGTGATGCCAATCTTGAAAGCCCGGGCGATCGATTCGCCCGGGGCGACAACGGCCGGTTCAGAGGAATCGAATAGACCGGCCTCGATGCGGGAAAGTCGGCGAGCAAGATCGCGGCGATTTTGAAGGTTCACTTTTCTGATAATGATGACGGGGATGTCTTTGAAAGATAATGCCGGTGCAGCCCGAATCATAGATACAGCGGATCACGTTACGGGTTCCTAAAGTTCAGTGCTAACGGATTGATAAAGCACCGGTCTTATCGTCAGCCGGCCGGCAGAACCCGTCCGATGGATTGCTTCACAACGAAGTGAGTCATAACTTATAAGTTTGGGTCGCAGTGCACCCGCCGCGAACCCGGTCCAGGTGAAGCGCCTGTAGCTCAATTGGATAGAGCAGCGGCCTTCTAAGCCGCAGGTTCCGCGTTCGATTCGCGGCAGGCGCGCAAAAGAGTCTGTCCGAGATTTTGTATCTGTGGTGTCAGGTGTCCCCACCTGACACCAGTGGTCTTAAATTACAATCGCATGCCGTCGGGTGAAGACACCCGACGGCACAGGTATGTTTAATCTCGGACAGATTCAATAGCGTAGTTGTCAGTTCATCGTCTTTCGCTCCAGGTTCTATGCCCCGTAAGAGAATCGTCAAGTCTGAGCCCGAGGAAACAACCCGGCAACAGCCTCCGGCACGGGTGCCGGTCCTGCCGCTGCGCGATATGATCTTCCTGCCTGGAATGGTGATGCCGCTCGTCGTAGGACGGGCCGGCACAATGCGCGCGGTCGAGGAGGCGATGGCCGGGGATCGGTTCATCGCCCTTATCGCTCAACGCGACACCCAGACCGAGACCCCTGGAGGCGCCGATCTATACCGCGTCGGAGTCATTGGGCGGGTGGCTCAGTTGATGAAACTGCCCAACGGCCTCGCCAAGGTATTGATCGAAGGCCTCCAACGCATCCGCGTCAATCGCTACTATCAGGAAAGTCAGGCTATTTATGCCGCCCTTACCATCCTGAACGACGAGGTGAACCTGACGCCCCCCATCGAGGCTGCGATGCGGCATCTCGGAAGTCAATTCAAGGAGTTTATTCAACTCTCTCGCCATTTGCCGGATGAACTGGCTTCGACCGTCGATCAGATCGACGCCCCCCGCCGGCTGGCCGATTTCGTGGTGATGCAACTTAACCGGACGAGCAAGGAGAAGCAGAAATTCCTCGAGATCGACTCGGTTTATGACCTCCTCGTCCTGCTCGCGGCCGAAGTTCATCACGAAATCGAGATCCTAAACCTCGAACAGAACATCGAAGGCAAGGTCAAGGATAAGATCTCCAAGTCTCAGCGCAACTACTACCTGCAGGAACAACTCCGCGCCATCAAGAAGGAGTTGGGCGAAGATGGCGAGGACGACCTCTCCGATGTGCTCGAATATAAGCGGCTTGTAAAGCGTGCCCGAATGCCGAAGGATGCCCGGTTGAAGGCCGAAGAAGAGATTAAGCGGCTCGAAGTGACGCCGATGCTCTCCCCGGAGGCGACCGTCATTCGTACCTACCTCGATTGGCTGATAGGGGTCCCCTGGCATAAGACGACTGAAGACAACCGGGACATCGCCGCGGCCAATGAGATCTTGGACGCCGACCATTACGGACTTGAAAAGCCCAAGGAGCGCATCCTCGAGCATCTTTCAGTTCTAGCCCGGTCGGAAGGGCGTCTGCGCGGTCCGATCCTCTGCCTCATCGGGCCGCCCGGGGTAGGTAAAACCTCGCTTGGCAAGTCGGTTGCAAGGGCTTTGGGACGTAACTTCGTTCGCGTCTCGCTGGGAGGGGTGCGCGACGAGGCTGAGATTCGCGGTCACCGGCGCACCTACATCGGCGCGCTCCCGGGCCGGATCGTCCAGTCGATGAAGAAAGCCGGCTCTATGAACCCGGTCTTCCTCCTCGACGAAATCGACAAGATGTCCACCGACTTCAGGGGCGATCCCTCATCGGCGCTGCTCGAAGTACTCGACCCTGAACAGAATCGCGCCTTCAGCGACCACTACCTCGAGGTCGATTACGACTTGTCGCAAGTGCTCTTCATAACGACCGCCAACACCCGCGATGCGATTCCATGGCCGCTCCTCGACCGGATGGAGACGATTGCGCTACCGGGCTACCTGCATCAGGAGAAGTTCGAAATCGCGCGCCGTTTCCTTATCGGCAAGCAGATGTTGGAATGCGGCCTAAAGGAAGGTGAAGTGCACTTAACCGACGCCGCTCTAAACACCATCATAGAACGCTACACTCGCGAGGCCGGCGTTCGCGAACTGGAGCGCAGTATCGCGAAGGTGATGCGTAAGGCGACCCGGGAGTTGCTTGAAGGTGTGAAACCGAAGAGCAAAGGCAAGCGTCAGAAAACAGACCGCGACTCCGGTGTCGAGCGGTTAGTCGTCGATGTCAAGGTCGTCACGCGCTACCTTGGGGTCCCGCCCTATGAAGATCGTGAGATCGAAGGGACGCCTCGCATAGGCGCGGCGGTTGGCCTGGCCTGGACGCCGACCGGTGGCGATATTATGACCATCGAAGCGGAGTCTATGCGCGGTAAAGGGACGCTGACCCTGACCGGTATGCTGGGAGAAGTGATGCAGGAGTCGGCGCGAGCCGCGCTTACCGCTGTGCGCGCCCGCGCAAATCAGATCGGATTCGACTCCGACCTTTTCCTGCGCCAGGAGATTCACGTGCATATTCCGGAAGGAGCGGTTCCCAAGGACGGTCCTTCGGCCGGGATAACTATGGCGGTCGCATTGGCTTCCATACTGGCGCGCCGTCCGGTACGCGGTGATATTGCAATGACCGGCGAGATCACTCTGCGCGGCGACGTCCTGCCGATTGGGGGCTTGCGTGAGAAGTTGATGGCTGCGCTTCGCGCGGGAATCCGGACCGTGATCATTCCTTCACGCAACAAACGGGAACTGTCCGAAGTCCCGGAGGCGGTGCGCAAACCGCTCAATATCATACCGGTATCGCGCTTCGACGAGGTGATCGAGCACCTGTTGCTTCCGGCTGAGGGGCGTCCAACCCGGAGTGCCCGGTCTCCAGCGCCGACGCCGTCTGCCACCGTTCAGTAAATGGACGAAACGAAAGCCTCCGGCATCTGCTTCGACCTAATAAGCCAATACCGGGCAACGCTCGAAATGCTGCGACGTGCGGTCGAAACCTGTCCGGAGGAACTTTGGGACGCGCCGGCTTACTACAACCGATTCTGGCGGGTGGCTTATCATGTGCTCTTCTATACCGATCTCTACTTGAGCGCCGAAGAGGCATCGTTTCGCCCCTGGCGAGGCCATATCCAGGATTATCAATTTCTGGATTCGTTCCCCTGGCCGGCGGACGGGAAACCGCGGGAGGGCGAGCCTTACCCCAGGGACGCGATCCTGGAGTATATTGACTATATGGATAAGGGTATGAGCGATCGGATCCAAAGCATCGACCTCGCCTCTGTAGTCTCCGGCTTCGACTGGCTGCCGTTTGGCAAGGGCGAGTTAGTGCTCTACAATCTGCGTCATTTGCAACACCACACCGGTCAGTTGATCGAGCGCATCCGGCAGACGACCGGCTGCGGTGTCGATTGGGTAGGGATGGGGAAGAGGGAATAGGAAGTGAAGATAATCTCACCACCAAGAGCACAAAGAACACAAAAGAAACTTGGTGCTCTTTGTGTTCTTTGTGGTTAAAAAACAATAACATTAACAGGATACACCCTTGGAACTTCTGAAAAAACTTGTCGAAGCCTCCGGCATTTCGGGTCGCGAGGAACGCATCCGCGATATCGTCGTCAGGGAATTGAAGCCTCTCGTCGATGACCTCCGCTTCGATCAGATGGGTAACATCATCGGCTTCAAGACCGGCACCGGCAAGGAGCCCAAAGGCGGGCGCAAGAAGGTGATGCTCGCCGGGCATATGGACGAAATCGGCTTCATCGTCCACCATATCGACGACAACGGCTACCTCCGCGTCCAACCGCTCGGCGGTTGGGACCCGCGAGCGATGATGGCGCAGCGCGTTACCGTCCTCGGCAAGCGCGACCTGACCGGCCTCTTCGGCTCGAAGCCGATCCACATCCTGACCGAAGAAGAGCGCAAGAAGCCGCTCGAAGTAAAGGACTTCTTCATCGACCTCGGCCTGCCGGTTGAGAAAGTGAAGGAACTGGTCGAAGTCGGCACTCCGGTAACAATGCAGCGCCAGATGGTCGAAGTCGGCAACTGCTACACCTCGAAGACGATGGACGACCGGGTCGGCGTCTATTGCATGATCGAAGGCGTCCGCAAGGCCAGGAAATCGCCCTGCGACCTCTATGTCGTCGCGACGGTGCAGGAAGAGGTCGGCCTCCGCGGAGCGCTTGCGGCATCGTCGGGCATCGTCCCCGATGTTGGCATCGCACTCGACGTCACGCTTGCCAATGACGTCCCCGGTTCGCCGCCGCAGGACTACGTCTCGAAGTTAGGCGACGGAACGGCAATCGCGATCCTGAACGGATCGCACATCTCAAATCCGCGCCTCTTCAGCCGGATGGTTGAACTGGCCGAAAAGAAGAAGATTAAGTATCAGCGCGACGCCATGGTGAAGGGCGGCACCGACGCCGGCGGAATCCAGCGCGCTCCGGGCGGACCGGCGGTGATCACTCTCTCGATCCCCTGCCGCTATGTCCATACGACGGTCGAAATGGTGCACAAGGACGACGTCCAGGCGACGATCGACCTCCTGGCTGCCTACCTCACCGACCCCGGCAATATGGACTATCAGTTGATGTAGATTCCTCATTGCGTGATGACGTCAACTCTACTTGAGCACTGAGCGCTTCTCTTTATGCAATTCACTCCCCTCGACATCGCGGGGGCGTATGAGATTCGCCCCCGCATCTTTCGCGACGACCGCGGGACTTTCACCACCGTCTATGAGGCGTCGGAGTTCGTTGCTCGCGGCCTGGTAGCGGACTGGACGGGCGACAACCAGTCTGTCAACTACCGAACCGGCATCCTGCGCGGGTTTCACTTTCAGAGACCGCCGCATGCGCAGACCAAACTGGTGCGGGCAGTGACAGGACGGGCGTTCGACGTCTTCGTCGATCTCCGCACCGACTCGCCGACCTACCTGCGCTCGGTCGGAATCGTCCTGGACGGTGAGTTATGCAACACCCTTTACATTCCCAAGGGCTGCGGGCACGCCTACCTGACCTTGACCGACTACTGCGCTATTTCCTATAAGGTCGATCATCCTTATGCCCCGGCAAGCGAGGGAGGCCTCAGGTGGAACGATCCGGGGATTGGGTTCGAGTGGGGCATGGCTGGTGAGCCTCTACTCTCGGATAAGGACCGAAACTGGCCATTGCTAAAGGAAGTTGCGAGTCCTTTCCCAGGGGGATAATTTTCGTGCTCTTCCCTACCGCTCGCATCGGGCCGACCAAAGAGGAGAGCAGCGTCCTTGCGCTCGTTCATTCAGGGCTTGCATCCTCCGGAAACATTCAGTAGATTAGTCTTCATACGGGGTGGTCGGCGTGAGAGAGTCTCCGCCGGTCTGAGATCAAACCCATCGAACCTGATCCGGGTAATGCCGGCGTAGGGAGCAGCGTGTTGTGCTTGGAGTCGTCAGTCTGGACGGCCGCTCTCCCTCTCACCAGGAGCCCGGCCGTTTCTGTTTTTTTGAGGTTTCCCATGCACCTGATATCTATTATCATCTTCCTTGCTCTCCTGACCGGGGCGGCATCGGCTGAGACGCTGAACGGCATCGTCGTTGATGCGACAACCGGCAATCCTGTTGAAGGTGTCCATATTGTCGTTGAAGGCGGCGCTGAAGGCACCATCACCGGCTACGACGGGCGGTTCACGTTAGACATCGTCGAGGGAGGCGGTGCGCTGCAAGTTACCGCCAGCCATATAACCTATCGGACGTTAACCCGGGAAGTGACGTCACCGGGCATCTTCCAGCGGATAGAACTGATTCCGGCCGAGCGCACCCTGCCGCAGGTCGTCGTGACGGCCGGGCGCGGTGCGGCCGGATCGGCGCCGGCTTCGTTATCCAATCTGGACCGGCAGGCTGTCGAACTGCACTATGGCGCGCAAGACGTGCCGCTTCTGGTGGCGAGTGCCGTCCCTTCAGCCACATCATTCAGTTGGTCGGGGGGGATGGTTGGAGCGCAACACCTCCGCATTCGCGGATTTGACACCGACCGTCTCTCGGTTACGGTCGAAGGTGTGCCGCTTAACGATCCCGGCGAGCACCTTGTTTATTGGCAGGATACGCCGGACTTTCTCTCGAGTGTTTATGACGTTCAGATTGAGCGGGGCGTTTCCAACTTCCGCGCCGGGCCGGCCGGTTTGGGTGGCGGAGTCAGCCTCTCGACGGGCGATGTCGTCGCTTCTCGAGTGCTTGAATTAACCTATCAATCGGGCACCTACAATACCGAACGCCGCACCTTCCTCTACCGCTCCGGCCTGGTCGATCAGCGCTACAACTTTACTGGCCGATTCAGCCGGTTGACTACCAATGGCTACCGCGATCATACCGCTGCCGACATGTGGGCTTACTTTCTCGCTGCGACCCGCTACGATCCCAATATGGTCACGAGATTTCAGACCTGGGGCGGTCAGGAAGATATGGAAGCCTACTGGTGGGGTGTCGATGCCGCGACCTTGAAGGCGAATCGGAAAGCCAACTACTCGGCGTGGGACAAGCCCTATCATGCGCAGTTTTTCGGCGATCCGGCAGTAAACTACACAGGCGAAAAGGACTGGTTTCAGCAGCCGCATTATGTCCTGCGCAACCAATGGCGCATCTCACCACGCGTCGAACTCGACCAGTCGCTATTCTACATCCACGGCTTCGGGTATTATGAGGAATACAAAGTCGGACGGCGGTTTTCGCTCTACAATCTGCCCAATGTCGTTCGCGATACGGACGGCAATGGCACGCCCGATACCCTGACCCGGAGCGATCTCGTTCACCGTAAATATGTGACCAAGGATCAGGTGGGCTGGATGCCAAAGTTAAAACTTCACGGTGCTGCGACCGACTATGAACTTGGCCTTGAAGTGCGCCACTACGCAATGGATCACCACGGCAATGTCATTTGGGTCAACGAAATGCAGGGCGGCGCGCCGCCGCACCACACCTGGTATGAGTGGAGTGCGACCAAAGACTACCTTGGGATATACGGAACTATCGAGCACCGGTTGAATGAACGGCTGATGCTGAATGGCGGCTTGCAGGTGCGCAGTGTTTCCTTCCCATGGGAGCGCAGGGCGCTCGGAGCCTTTTCCGCGGTCGATTTTAAGGTTGAGTATCTCTTCATCAATCCCCGGTTCGGCGCAACCTATCAAATCGATCCCCGAACCAGCCTCTACTTGTCGCTTGCAGGAACGAGCCGTGAGCCGAATGAGGAAATGATCTTCAATGCGGACAACCCGAACGACATTCCAAAGTCGCAGAAATATGGACAAAAAGAACTCGAGGCAGAGCGCGTATTGGACCTCGAACTTGGCGGCCGGCGGCAACTTGGCAGCGTGGATATCGGGCTCAACTTCTACGCGATGTTTTTCACAAACGAGATAACTCCCTCCGGCAATGTCGATGGCAACACCGGCGAAATGATTCCGATTCAGGCGCCTGCCTCGCGTCGAATTGGTCTGGAACTCGACGGCAGTTATAGAACGCCTCTAAAGGGCCTGACGCTCGCCGGCAACGTCGGACTTGGCAGCGCAACATTGGGGGACTTTAAGTTCCACCACCTCGCCTATGACGCCAACTGGAATCTGGTAGCGGATACGACGCTCGATTTGGGGGGTAATCGCCCGGCACTCTTCCCAACGGTTACAGCCAACCTGCAGGCTCTTCTTGACCGGGATCCCGTGAGCCTTTCGCTTCAAGTGCAACATGTCGGCGAACAGTTCATGGACAACCGTGAAGATGACGCCGCGAAACTGAAAGCCTACACCTTGCTTGACGGCGCGATTCGCTGCCGTCTAAAGCCGCGATCGGTTATGGCAAGTCTCGACATAGAACTGCGCGTCAGGAACTTGGGAGGTGTGCTCTACGAGCCGTTTGGAGTAGTCGATGCGGAGTATGGCACACCCTACTATGTTCCGGCGGCTGGTCGGGAGTGGTTGGGGGGAATAACTCTGCGACTTTAGACGAAAATAGACCTTTGGGGGGCGGAATGAATTCCGCCCCCCAAGGCTAACGCAAAAGGATGGCTTTGACGGTGCGGGAGTAGGTGCCGGCCTGGAGGCGGAGGAAATAGACTCCCGATGGCATCCCGCCTCCCGATGTCACACCGCCTCCCGATGTCACTCCGCCTCCCGATGTCATTCTGAACGAAGTGAAGAATCTAAACTGATGCGTGCCGGGCGAGAGGGGACCATCGTGGAGGCGGAGCACTTCCCGGCCGTCGATCGCGTACAGGCCGATCCGGACGGGCATGAGACCCCCCACCTGCGCTCTTGGAGGGCGGACATTCTTGTCCGCCCTTAGGGCAGGCAGGAATGCCTTCCCTCCAAGGTCAACTGTCACCGTCGCCTGATCGTTGAACGGATTCGGCGAGAATTGCAATCCTATATCTTCAACCCAATATCCTACTTCATTCCGCATTCCGAATTCCGCATTAAGCATTCCCACATTGACCGCCCACCTCTGCACATCCTCCTCCCACTCCTCCTCGCCGACCTGCTCCCGCGCATATCCGCTCACGACATACCTGCCGGTGTCTTCGAAAGAAATGGACAAAGTGGACTGAGTAGACAGGGTGTCGGCTTCGTCCAGCGTCCACCAGAACTCGATCGAGTCGTTGTTGGCATTAAAGGGAATCAACTCAAACGTCGTTTCCTGACGCGGCTCGAGGGATATTTCGGGGAGATTCGGCTCATAAGCCCGAATGACCCCTCGCACCTGAATCGCCCACTGGACACTATCTGCAGGAACCGGATCGACGTTCGGGTCGAAGACCTTGGCTTTCAGGGCATACCCACCGGTCCGGTCGAACGCGTAGGACCGGATTCCGATCCGGTCATCCCCAGCCACCTCTTCCCACCTCACCGCCGCGGAATCATAGAGCATCCACTCATACCGGAGATTCTCCAAATCACCGATATAGGCAACCGAGTCGAGGGAGAAGTCGATCTCGCTGTTGCGTTGGAGGGTGAGGGATAGGGTGTCGGGGGTGTGGGAGTGGATGAAGAGGTCTGTAATTTCGACATGCCATCTTATCTGTCTCGTGGCTTCATCGTCCGAGAATCGGCAGGTTATTGTCTCTTCGCCAAGTGATTCGAAGCGAAACGTCTCTGTCGTGTCCCGCCCCTTCAGTGTATCTCCGCGCAGCCACTGGTACTCAGCCTCTTGCCCTTGCTGATTGACTGCCCGCAATATGAATTGTATTGAGTCGCCAGGCAAGGTGGTTAGCGTTGTATCATGCGGTGACCACCTCATGACAATTGGCCCGATGACATCGGGACTCAGCCGGGTGATCAAGCCATCCATTCCTCGGTCGAATTCGGGATTCCACACGCCACCGGCTGCCACAACACGATCCAGATCATCGACGATCAGCGACAGAATTCGATTGCGGTCATCTTGTGGTCGCGGGCTTTGCCCGCGAACTAGTTGTTGAAAAGAGAAGTTCCATCGAATCTGGAGATTGGCGTCAAGAATAAACACCAAAGGAAAGACCCCGTTCTCGGTTCCCAGCGACCCACCTACAGCAAGATGCCCGTCAGAGAATTTTGCCAACCCATTCAATTCAATGTAGCGTCCCCAGTTCATGGTCGAAACTTCATTTCCGCGTTCATTAACTACGATAATCCCGCCTACGGAATAGGAGCGGACGATATTCCCCTCCAGTACTCTTATTCCAATCAGCCCAGCGATGGCAAAGCCGCCGTTCGGAATCGACACCATAGAGTAGTATTCGCGGTGTCGATTCTCGCCCTCTCCCTCGTTTTCCATTTGCCATACTGGACGACCATCGAATCCCACCTTGACAATGAGCCCTTTTGTCGGGTCCTCAATAGTAGGTGTAACTCGACCTGCAGCAACAATGCCACCTTCGGTCTCGCGTATCGTAAAGAATCTTGAACGCAGCACACGGTCGCCATATGAAAACGTCCACTGCACTTCTCCATCAGCATCTACACATATTAGGCACGCCCTGCTTGAAGCCATGGGGCCGAATGCGCCAGCAAGAACAAGCCTCCCGTCCTTGAGTTCGATGACAGCTGAACAGAAGCCGACTCCGAAGTCGCTGAACCAAATTTGTTCGCCTTCCTCTGTGAAACGCGCACCAACAAAACGATGCTCGTTGGCGAAAATCCTGCCGCCGACAACGGCATCGCCATTGTCAGATTCGATGACGCTGGCAAAGACGCCAAATTGCTCGTTATCGACATAAGACCATCGCAATTCTCCTCGTTCATCAAGTCGGATCAACCATGGCCTCTGGTTCGTTCCGCATACATAGTAGCCATCATCATCGAGAAGGAACAGATCCTCAAAATGCTCCATTACAATTCCACCGGCGTCATAGAGACGCCAAAGAGCAATCTCAGGTTGGGCAAGGGCAGCGGAAACAAGTAATGGCCCGAAAACGCAAGATGTGAGCAACTTCTTCAATTCATCGCTCCATATGAGAGAATATTATTGCATTGTCGATTTCGGCTGCACAATCAATGACTGTGCAGCCGAAATGACTTCATGCGTCAGTTTCAGCGGTTGTTGAAACTGCACCAAACCGAGCAGACTGTCACGCCGGACCAGTTGATGTCTCGAACTTCCCCAGCCTGAGGATTGACATTGGCCTGATCCTCTCCCTGCCGTCCCCACGCAAGACCTAAGTCGTCCCAGCAGAACCGCACATAGGCAGCATTGGAAGGGACGTTAAGGAAGGTTCCGCTGAATTGCGTGAAACCAGGGTTGGCTTGCAGGAGCAGGACCGGGACAGTCTCGATGGGATCTCCTTGCGCATCGAGTAGTTGAGCACTCCCGATGATATTCTGCGGGTTCAGACCCCACCCCCATTGAACTTCGATCCGAACGACCAGATCGGTCGCCCACGCACTCGGTGCGGCGGCGAGCGAGACGAGCATCACCAGCGCGGTGGCGATGCTGAGGAGCGTCAGCTTGCGTGTCATTGTAGTTTCCATAGTTGGATTGTGTTGACATAGCGTGTTGCATTCGACGATGGCAGACGCGCAAGGCGCTATCTGCCCGATCCAACTAACGGCGGGCCGCGGACGGGGTGGCTCGAGGCGCCACCGGATGCCGAGGTGAAGGGCTGGGGTCTATTTGAAAGGCAATGGCGAGGGGACGGAAGGCGTGATCCTTCACTGCGTTCAGCATGACAGAGGGGCCTCCGGTGAGGCACGTGAAGGGCAGAGACCGGCTCACCAGACTGCACTCGCGCGAAGGCGGCAGCAGTCAGGCAACGGCGTAGGAGCCCCCCCCCGACTCGTCTAATCTATTGAAAGGAAGAAACATGCAAGGAAAGTCAAACCGCAATCCTATCAGTTCACGTGACGCTATCCAAGGACTTCACTCAGACGACACTTTACATCATAACACCTTAAGACCCCATTGTCAAGCCAAATCGCTCCACATTCGTAGGATTGTTGTGGCGTCAGGTGTCTTCACCTGACACCCGTCGTCGGGTGGGGACACCCGACGGCACGATAACAGTCTTATCAGTTAGACCCGACGCAATACATGGACTTGCTCAGACGATATGAAGCAAAGTAACATTTCCCCGCCCAAATGCAAATGGTATCGCTCCGTTCCCCCTAAAAATCTCGCCGGCATGAGGAAGACCGTCTGGCCTTTCTCAACTGACAACTGGTTGCTCACCGAACTCTCCTGCCCGCCTCCCATTTAACCCCGGTTAAAGACTTCACTCCATCCCCGCCCGTAAGATATGAGTGAACGCTTTGGAACATAGTCCAAGTCCAATGAACAACACCTTCGACGTCGACCGGCTCAAGCCGCCGGTCATCAAACATAAGGCGACCGGCAAGGGTCAGCTTTTTCGCCGATACTTCGACCGGCGCCGGCAGACTCTCCGCGCCGGCATCCACCGCACATCGCTCTGGCGGATCGGGGTGCAGTCGTTCTTCACTCTGGTATCGCTCTGGTCGGGGTGGAGGTTTGCGCAGTTCGTCAAAGCCGCACAATTGCCGGGCGACGCGCCGCTTCCACCCCGGCCGCCATCGGTCGAAGGCTACCTCCCGATTAGCGGCCTAATGGGGCTGGTGGACTGGTTCTATCACGGATCTCTCAATGTCATCCATCCGGCGGCAACGATGTTGCTGCTCATCTTCATCGCGATTTCCCTCGTCCTGCGCAAAGCCTTCTGCGGGTGGATATGTCCGGTCGGATTCATCAGCGACAACCTCGCGCGGCTCGGGAGGGCGATCCTGGGCCGCAATTTCCGCATCTGGAAAGGGGCGGATATAGCGCTGCGGTCGCTTAAATATCTGATCCTTGCTTTCTTCATTTGGGCGATCTATGCAATGCCTCCGATGGCGCTGAGAGCATTCATTGAATCGCCTTACAACAAGGTAGCCGACGCGAAGATGCTGATGTTTTTCGTCAACATTGGCATGACCGGTGCGGTCGTCATCGGGCTTTTGATTCTACTCTCAATTCTGGTGCAAGGCTTCTGGTGCCGGTATCTTTGCCCCTACGGAGCCTTGATGGGGCTCTTTAGTTGGGCTTCGCCGGTAAAGGTCCGACGCGCTCCAGACATTTGCACCGATTGCGGTATATGCGATCAGGTCTGCCCATCGCGATTGCCGGTAATGACTAAACCGCAGATATCCAGTGTCGAGTGCCTCGGTTGCGGCGACTGCGTCGTCAGTTGCCCGGTAAAAGGAGCGCTGATGATCGGTATTCCCGAACAGAAGTTTTCATTCCGGCGAATGACCGCGCTGATATTAATCCTTTTCGCAACCGGCTGGGGTCTTGCGCAACTGACCGGCACCTGGCAGAGCCATCTGTCGGATAGCGAGTATCGCTATCATATCGAGCGGATGGATAGCGATGACTACGGGCATCCGGGAAGATAGCAAACAACAATTGAAGCGAAGTCATATAGACAATTTCTAAAGAAAACAACGAGGAAATCCAATGAAAAAGATGTTCTTGACCCTGATCCTGGCCGTGTGTGCCGCGTTGCTGCTGCCGGCCGGTGCCGATGCCCACTGCGACACAATGGACGGACCGGTCGTCGCTGACGCCCGCGAGGCTCTGGCTGAAGGCGATCCCTCACTTGCCCTGAAATGGGTAAGCGAAGAAGCAGAGAGTGAAATCCGCGCCGCCTTTGACAAGGCTCAACAGGCGCGAAAGGTAGGAGGCAGCGCTGCCGAAGTGGCCGACCTGTGGTTCTTCGAAACTCTGGTGAGAGTGCACCGGGCCGGCGAGGGTGCGCCCTATACCGGTCTCAAATCCTCCGATGCGGGGGTTCCGGAAGCAGTCCGACAGGCCGATGCAGCGCTCCAAACTGGTGAAATCAAACCACTGGCACATCATGTCGGTGAGGCGACTTCGCGTGCCATAGCCGAGCGATTCGCGGCGGCACGGGAAGCACTGATCCATCGAGGCGAATCCGTGGCACGTGGCCGCGAGTTTGTTTCAGCCTACGTCGAGTACGTTCATCTCGTCGAAAAGATCGCCGAGATGGTGGAAAACGACGACGCTCACGGCTGCGAAAACTGCAGCGAACACCCGGAGAAGTCATCTCCCGGGACGAATCAAAAACGTCAACACTAACGAGGAATCCATGTCCATACCCTATCAAAACCGAACTGTCGGTCAACTGGTTGCAGAGCGGCCCGCCCGGGCGAGGGTCTTTGAGCGGTTCGGCATCGACTACTGCTGCGGCGGACGAGTAAGCCTCGCCGAAGCAGCCTCGAGCCTCGGGCTCGATCCAGCCGTAATCGAACGGGCTCTATCTGAGTGCGACGCTGGTCCGGAAAACAAAGGCGAACGCGACTGGCTTGCCGCGTCACCAATAGAACTGATCGACGACATCCTCGCCCGGCATCACACCTATCTGAAGGTCGAACTGCCGCGCCTCGATTACCTCGTCCACAAGGTCGCGTCGGTGCACTCGGCGAACCACCCCTATCTGAAGGAACTGGCACAGGTCTTTGTCTCCCTGCGCAGCAACATGCTGACTCACCTCGCCGCCGAGGAAGAGACGATCTTTCCTGCCATCCGGAAGGTAAACGGAAATCCTGAAGCACGCCGCGAACTCACTGCTCACATTGCTCTCAGCACCAGTGAACACGACCTCGTCGGAGCGATGCTGCACCGCATCAATCAACTGACCGGCAACTACAGCCTTCCCCCCGACGGCTGTGAGACATTCCGGGCACTCCTGCACGGCCTTTCGGTCCTCGAAGGCGACACCCACATCCACGTCCACAAGGAAAACAACATCCTTTTCCCGAAGGTGCTCGCAGCATAAGCAGTGGAAGGTGGAACGGGGAAGGTTAGGAATGCCTCACTTCATTCGGAAGTTCGTATAATCATCACGTTCGTCAAAGGAATACCATGGAACCGATCCAAAAACTGATGGCCGAACATCAGGTCATCCTGACCGCCATCGACCGCCTCGAACGTCTGGCGGCGCAGTTCGACCGCGATCAAAAGGTTGCATCGGATGACCTCCTGGACTGCGTCGAATTCGTCCGCAATTATGCCGACGACTACCACCATGCCAAGGAGGAAGATGTCCTCTTTGTCTGGATGGAGCAGCACGGGTTCTCGCGCCAGATGGGACCGGTCGCGGTGATGCTGCACGAGCACGACCAGAGCCGCGATCTCGTCCGGTTCATGAAAGCGGCCGGCGAAAAGGGCGAGCCGCTCGAAGCCGCCGAAACCGCCGATGTCATTCGGGCGATGCGGACCTACGCCTATCTCCTACGGAGTCATATCCAAAAGGAGGATCAGATCCTCTACCCTATGGCACAGGCCAACATCCCACCGGATGGCTGGCGTCAGATGACAGCGGAGTTTATGGTGGTCGAAGAAGCCAAATTCGCCACCGGTGAGCCGTCGCGCTACGAGCGCTGGGCGATGGGGAATTAAGCCGAAGTGAGGTCTGGGGCGGCATCGGGTTGCCTTTTCGGATCGAAGATTGTAGATTGAGGATTGAGGATTGAAGCGAGCAGGCAACGGGTATCAATACCCATCTGGGTCAGCATGATCGAACAATCCGTTTTGCTTCGAACTTTATCCTTTATCCTACTTCTTTTGTCCTTCCGGAGAGGTGGCCGAGCGGCTGAAGGCCCGCGCCTGCTAAGTGCGTGCAGGGGGTAAACCTCTGCCGAGGGTTCGAATCCCTCCCTCTCCGCACCCGAATGCGAAAGGGGCTGTCCAATCGGCTTGGACAGCCCCTTTTCTCATCCTAATGGTGCTTCTGCAAGCAGCAACGATCACCTGATATAGGTGATCCGCGAACTTTGCGTCCGACCAAGCGCGTTCAGACGAACGATATACATCCCGGAGCGAAGGTCGTCGCCCTGGATCGTTACCGAGTGGAATCCCGCCTGGAGCCGACCTGAAATCAGCGATATGACTTCGCGGCCGGTCAGATCGAAGAGCGATAGGCGAACTTCGCTAACTTCGGGCAGGCCGAAGCGGATGTGGCTCGACGCATTGAAGGGATTGGGATACCCACCATAGAGCATCACTTCCTCAGGAAGCGGCTCCACAGTGACTTCCCGTCCTTCCTGGCCGGCTACGCCAAATTCGGAAATTAGCGACGAAATGAAGTTCGCCTCCGCGATCAGCGGCTGGCCATCATCGTCACTGAGAACGTCCCGGGCGATCAGATCGGCGACCTCGTTCTTGAACGCGTTCAGGACATTCAGTGCAGTGCGCGGCTGATTGCGCTGCAGTGCGCGGGTGGCATTGTTGAGTTTGACGCAGAGCGAGTTGGCCTGACCGCGATTCAGATCGCCGGCGGAGCGAAGAGCATCCACTCGTTCGCAGAGACGACGAAGCAATGTGGTGGACGGAACCCAGACGCCGTTGCCGGACAGGCTTAGTTCAGTAGTGTTGTTGAACGGATCATCGGATGTCACCACAATGGTGCCCTCAGAGGATCCGAGCGAACTGGCTTCGAAGCCAACCGTTATCGTAACGCACTCCCCCGGTTGAAGGCTGAAAGATCCTGCATAGTCGGTGCTGAAGTTCGCGCCGGACACCGTCAGGTCCGAAACAATACCTTCAGCGGTGCCCTCGTTGCAAATGTCGAAGGTCAACTCCGAGGAGCGGCGAAACTCCACATCGCCGAAGTTCAGCGACGCGGGATCTACAGCGATGATCGGGCCAATCCCCTCGCCGGACAGCGAGACTTCGAGGGAACCGTTGGCGGGATCGTCGGAAGTGATGGTGATCGTGCCATTGGCCGAACCGAAGGCCGCCGGGGCGAAAGTGACCGTGAGGGAATGCTGGCCGCCCGGCGCGACGGTAAACTCGCCGTCAAAGTCGGTGGAAAAGCCCTCGCCAGTCGCTGCAATGCCGGTGACGGTCAAATCGGCGTCGCCTTCATTGCTGATCTGGAGGAGGAGATCCGAACTACTGTTGACCAGGACACCGCCGAAATCGAGAGCATCCGTCGAGAGCACAATCGCCGGCGCGGCAGGAGCCTGCATCTCGTATTCGACAATGAAGCCGTTACCCTGCCAGTAAATCTGATGGTCGTTCCAGCCGCCGTTCAGGTTCCAAAAGTGGATGATCTGCTCGGTACCAAACTGGTTGTTCGGCTCGTTGAAGCCCCAGTTGGTGTAAACCCAGGGTTCGCCGGTAACCCACGCCCAACCTCCGGCCGGCTCATTGTCGAAGTTCACCTGATGACCGCCCAGGAAGTAAAGTTGCTGCATCTGAGGAACAAAATTGTCAACGATGAACTGATTCTCTTCGGTGGAGGTAACGGTCAGCAGGTGGGCATACCAGTAGTTGCCGTTGGCGTCATAGAAACTCATCGCGTTGGCAGCGTCGTTGGCCTGCGGCCAGGTGAGACCTGCAGCAGCCACCGGGTAGTAGTAGTGCCCGTTGCCTTCCCATGCAACTCCGGGTGGAGTTTGAGGGAGAATTTCCCATTCGACAACATGAGTCTGTTGAA